>NZ_JAKDUI010000001.1 GCF_030457785.1 Psychrobacter sp.
AAGTATGAGCATTACCTAAGAAACCCCTACCTCTAAGGTAGTGGGTAGTTCATGCCTTTTAGTTATACCGATGCTGAAGGCAACCTTATCGGTTATGAGATGGAACTAGTTGATGCGTTATGCACACAAATGAACGCAGAGTGCGACGTTATTTCCCAAGACTGGGATGGTTTGATTCCAGGTCTAAATGCGCAAAAATTTGACGCCATTATTGCTGGTATGTCGATTACTCCTGAGCGTCAAGAAGTTGTGGAGTTCAGTGAACCATATTTTTACAGTGGTATTATTTTGATCGGTAAAAAAGGTGATGATCTGAGTATCGATAGCCTAGCAGGCGAAGCT
Organism: Psychrobacter sp.; assembly: GCF_030457785.1. Taxonomy (GTDB): domain Bacteria; phylum Pseudomonadota; class Gammaproteobacteria; order Pseudomonadales; family Moraxellaceae; genus Psychrobacter. The sequence goes on from NZ_JAKDUI010000001.1 coordinate 343, forward strand.
ATTGGGTCGCAGCGCTCGACGGTTGCGTCGCAATATCTGCAAGACGAGCATGCCGATGCAGATATCAAGCTCTATGATACCCAAGACAATGCCTATTTGGATCTTACCTCGGGTCGAGTCCGCGGTATGATGTCTGATAAAGTGATCGGTAATGACTGGCTTAAAACAGAAGCGGGTCAGGACTATGAAATCAAAGGCGACGAAATCAGTACTAACGACGATGCGATGGGTATTGCTTTCCGTAAGGGTGATGAATTGGTTGCCAAGTTCAATACTGCGCTAGCTGAAATAAAAGATAATGGTACTTATGACCAAATCACAGGCAGCTATTTTGGCACCAGCTCAACTGCTGCTGCACAGACTGCCGACGCTGACGTGACGGTCACTGAAGAAGAGCCGACAGAAGAAGTAGCAAACTAATACCACCGTGCATCGCCGCACGAGCTATGAACGAACGGCTGCGATTTTTTTAATCTCTAGTTTTTGGCTCTAGTTCGTGATTATAGCTCGTGATTATGATTTGGAGCTGTAGATTAGTAGTTATTATCGAGGGTATCCCCGTCAGGGTGATGCCCTTTTTTATGCTCTACAGGTTTGGAGATCGATTTTCTAGAGATTGTCGGTCGGCGTTATTGATGCAATATCGTTCAATTCATAGTCGGTGGAAAGTGACATCGCTAAAATTAACATCGCTAAAATAAATAAGGCTGGTGCAAATTTCTCTTGCTTGCTGTGCCAACGCAGACAGAGGCTGCAAAAAATTGACACCAGCAATCCCGTAGTGGTTTTAAAAACATTTTAACTATGTTTGATACATGGAGAGATAAGTACCCAGTTGACGTCGCTTATACGCGTCAGTATTAACATCACGGCGAGGGATTATGATAAAATCGGGGCTCATTTCTACTGTGTCAATTAAGCAGCTGTAAACCTACGACCCTCACGTCAGTCTATGAGGCAAAGGATCAGTATCCCACTGATCTACAATACGGTTATTAACAGCGCTCAGCTATTGATGCTGATTCTTTTAACTCATATTTGGCAACTTGCTAATATAAAGAGACTGAGTGGATAATTGTGTTTGATTTACAAGGGTTTGGCGCGCTTTTACTGAGCGGTGCTACGGTCACTATAAAGCTTGCTTTGACCAGCGTAGTCATTGGCTTGGTTTTGGGTTTGCTTGGCGCAACTGCAAAGCTGTCTAATATCTGGCTGCTGCGTAAGCTTGTGACTGTCTACACCGCCACCATGCGTGGTATTCCAGAGCTGCTATTGGTACTATTTATCTATTACGGCGGTTCCATACTGCTGATGAGTATCCTCAAGAAGTTTGGTTACAACGAATATGTAGAGGTTAGTGCTTTTTGGGGCGGGGTGATGGCGCTGTCAATCGCTTTCGGCGCTTATGCGACTGAAATATTTCGTATGTCGATTCAAGAGATTCCAGTCGGACAAAAAGAAGCTGCGCAAGCGATAGGTATGCGTCCTTTTCAGACCTTTTATCGCATTACTTTGCCGCAGGTATGGCAGATTGCGTTGCCAGGGTTGGGCAATTTATTTTTAGTGTTGCTCAAGGACACGGCACTGGTCTCTGTCGTGGGCTTAAAAGATATTATGTATCAGTCTTCGCGTGCGGCTCAATCCACGCAGCAGCCTTTTACCTTTTATATGGCAGCAGCAATGATATATTTGGGTCTGACCATGCTGATTACTGGCTTTATGATGTGGCTTGAGTGGCGCGCCAATCCCGCGTCGCGCTATGCGAAAAAAATAAGCCGTCAATCAACACAACGTCAATCGACCATAGGATAGGGGGAGAGATACTATGGATTGGAATTGGCAGGTCATCTTTGAGCATATTCCTGATTTATTGGGTGGCGCGGTATTGACCGTACAGCTGGTGGTAATTTCAGGCATCATCGGGCTGTTTTTCGGTCTGATCTTGGCATTGCTGCGTCTGTCTAAAAGTTGGGCAGTACAAGTACTTCCCTTTCTTTATATTTTCTTTTTTCGCGGCACGCCGTTGCTGGTGCAGATATTCCTGATTTATTATGGTTTGGGACAGTTTGAAGCAGTGCGTGATTCGTTCTTGTGGGATCCTATACTCAGTCAGGCCTACTGGTGTGCAATCATCGCCTTTACCATGAATACCAGCGCTTATTTGGCAGAAATCATTCGCGGTGCGATTCAAACCATTCCAACTGGTGAGCTAGAGGCTGCCGATGCGCTAGGGATGTCGAAATGGCAAAAGCTCACACGAATTACTTTGCCACGTGCCTTTGGTATAGTCATCCCTGCTTATAGTAATGAAGTGATCTTCATGCTGAAAGGCAGTGCGTTGGCTTCGACCATTGCTTTGATGGATGTCACTGGTGTTGCGCGTACGATCAGTGCCCGTACTTATACCTTGATGGAGCTGTTCTTTGCCGCGGGTATTGTCTATCTATTATTGTCTTGGGTCATTCTGTTTAGCTTTAGGTTGTTTGAAAAAAGAATGAATCGTCATACCAGCTACGTACCACCAGATGTCGTGACCAAAACGATTTAGTGGTGAAAGGTCGTTATTTTATGGTAGAAAAGTTGCGTAGTTTCATAATTGCATAGTTTCAGGGCAGGTAAAACGGTCTGGTCGAATAATCAAATACGCCCTATTATTTAGAGAGAGCCGAGTATGAGTCAATCATCACATATGCCGTTAGCCAATGCCATCGTAGCGGGCATCAATGAGAATAAAAATGCGGTAAGCGCTACCCAACAGATTCGTGAGCCTATCGGCAAGGTAGTCTGTGTGGGTCGTAATTATGCCGCTCATGCTCACGAGTTGGGTAATGAGATACCAACCACGCCTTTATTATTCATAAAGCCAGCATCTGCTGTGGTGTCTATTCGTCAAGGTATTATTCGTCCAAATGACCAAGTGCTCGGCGATACACACTATGAAGCGGAACTATGCGTTCAGCTAGCAAATGACTTGTCAGCCGCGACGCTAGAAGAGGCAAAGCAGTCGATCGGTGGTGTGACTTTGGGATTGGATTTGACCTTGCGTGATTTGCAGTCTGAGTTAAAAGAAAAAAGTCACCCCTGGGAGCGTGCCAAGTGTTTTGACGGTTCTTGTGTGTTGGCAGACTGGTTGGCTCCACAGGCATTTGGTGATTTTAGCAATGTCGAGTATCAGCTATATATCAATAATGAGCTGGCGCAAGATGGTGATAGTGCTCTGATGCTATATCCCGTCTATGAGTTATTGGTTAATATTAGCCATGCTTTTAGCCTCCAAGCGGGCGATGTGATTATGACTGGAACACCGAGTGGCGTCGGTGTATTGCATGCTGGAGACCAGTTAAAACTGGCGTTAGGTGCGCATGAATGGAAGGCGCAGGTTCAGTAGATTAGCATCAAACTGTTTAGCCTTTGTTTTTATTTAAAAAACCATTAAAAATATCAGTATCTTAAGAAGTATAAGCGTCACGCCATAGTATAAAAGGAATCCAAGCATTGCTTGGATTCTTTTTTTTTGTATGAATAGCCAGAAAATTTATCATTAGATCAATGAGGACTTTTCAACGTTTTGTCATAAATGCTCAGTAGACTTAAGCGGAATTCGCATTTTGTGGTGACTATTATCAAGCTGCAAAAAACTTTCTAAGCCAATCTAGCCAACAGCAAGGTGACTGACCATGACGCTATTGAATAACAATCAAATAAATAATCAGCAGAATCTCGCCCACGAAGTCGTTGAAGACTCTAATCCAACCAATAATACTGACTTCCAAACCATTCTTGATCGTCGTTTGCATCGTCGCAGTATCTTAAAAGGTGGTACGGGACTGACAGCGGCAGCGTTTTTTGGTGCGATTCCTCTAGTTGGCTGTAGTGATGATGACGACAGTGGCTCCACTGTCGTTGGTGGCGATGCTGCTATCCCTGCACAAGGTGATCTGACGCGTCCAGAGACCTTAAAGTTTTCGCCAGTGGCACACTCGACAGCAGCAGAGATGAGCGTCGCAGAAGGCTACACAGCTGAAATGATTTTACCTTTGGGTACGCCATTGATGTCTGGTATTGATGAATGGAAAGACAATCGTGAACAGTCTGCTGAGTCGTTTGACTGGCGTATGGGTGATAACCATGATGGCATGTGGTTTTTCGGTAAAACAGGCAATAACTACGATGCCAAAGCTTCCGAAGGCGGTCTGCTGGTGATGAATCATGAATACGTAAATAGTGCAGAGCTGAGTCCTCATGGATATCTTACGATTGAAGATGATGACGCCGATCCAATTTTCCAAACTCGTCGTCTTGCCACTGATGTTCGCCGTGAAGTTAACTGTCATGGCGTCGCTGTGGTAGAAATGAAACGTCGTGCTGATGGTGTGGGTTATGAGATGGTTCTCGATTCTAAATACAACCGCCGTATTACCAGTACGACCACGTCTCAGTTGACGGGTCCTGTTGCTGGATCTGATTTGACCAAGACTAAGTTTGATCCAACAGGCCATAAGACACGTGGTATCAATAACAACTGCGGTTCAGGATTGTCACCTTGGGGCACTTATCTAACCACCGAAGAAAACTTCTTAGGGGTTTTCGCTCGTGGGCAAGATGCCGAGAAGCTAAGTGCTGCACAAAATTATGGTCGTGAGCGCTACGGTGCCATAGAGAACTTCCCCGGCTGGGGTTATCTATGGCATAGTCCTAAAAATGAAGACGCCACGATAGACGATGAATTTGCACGTTGGGATATGACTGCGGTGGGTGCCAATGCTGCCGATGATTATCGCAATGCTTATAACACTTTTGGTTATATCACTGAAATTGATCCTTTCGATAAAAATACCATGCCAAAAAAGCGCACGGCATTAGGACGTTTTGCTCATGAAAACTGTGCCTATGCACCAGTTGAAGAAGGCAAGCCAGTCGTCTTTTACATGGGTGACGATGCTCGCGGTGAATATATCTATAAGTTTGTCTCGACTGCTACCTGGTCAAATGCTGATATTGGCGGCGGACTGAGCGCGGGTGACAAATATATGGATGATGGGACGCTATATGTCGCGATATTCAATGAGGATGGCAGTGGCGAATGGAAACCGCTAGCTCATGGACAAAATGGACTGGATGCTGCCAATAGCGAGATGGCATTCAATGGTCAGGATGAAGTTTTAATCTTTGCTCGTGCTGCTGCTGATGCACTCGGTGCTACCAAGATGGATCGCCCTGAGTGGGTATCCGTCAGTCCGATGACAGGTGAAGTGTACATCACTCTGACCAATAATAGATATCGTGGCGAGCGAGATGATCAGCCTGTTTCTGCCTCAAACCCGCGTAGCTATAATGATGGCGGTAATGACAACGGGCATATCATTCGCTGGGCAGAGGCCGGTGGCGATCATGCAGCCATGAGCTTTCAGTGGGATATCTATCTATTTGCCTCACCGAGTGATCTGACGGCAGAGAACCTGTCACAATTAAATGATAATAACGACTTGTCATCGCCAGATGGGCTGTATTTTGATCCTCGTGGTGTGCTATGGATTCAGACGGATGATGGCGCTTACACTGATACGAGTAGCTGTATGTTATTGGCAGCATTACCAGGTGCAGTAGATGATGGAGAAATCATCACCACTTCAGCTGGGCAACAAACTCGAATTGGTATGCCGGCAAGTAATGACAATATCAAACGTTTCTTCGTTGGTCCTGAAGGTTGTGAGGTAACAGGTATTACGATGACGCCAGATTTCAAGACGCTATTTATCAATATCCAGCATCCTGGTAACGCTTGGGGTGCCGTCGAAGGCGGTAGTACGCCACGCTCTGCAACAGTCATGATTACCAAGGATGACGGTGAAGCCATATTGGCCGAGTCATTCACGGAATAGTCGTCTATATCTGGCATCAATATACGTCGCTTTTATATAAATATATTACCATTGAGAACCTCAAGTTAAGCTTGGGGTTTTTGTTTTTTGTGTTCTGACTATAGTCTCTATAAGAATCTAACGACAGGCTTATTTCCACTGGTAGCTGACTTTACATGAGTATGACGGACTGTAAGACTGGTCTCGTCTTTTATTTTTAAATCAGCTTGTTCTATGAATTATCTTCACCTATTTTTTGTGCAAGTCTGCCTAAGTTGTGCATATAAATCACAGGATTCTCTTCTATTTGTCGTATTTACAGGCTACTATATTAAACTATCTTTAATATTCACTAATATATATCAACTGAATGAGTAGCCTAAATTTGCTTTATACAGACAGTGTGAACGATGGTTATGCGCATAATGGCGCTAATGACCAGCATGAGCTTGAGGCACACTTTCCCTCAGAGCCTAGTGAGCCGTCGCACCGCGACTGGTATGAGCAAATAGACCAGCTTGAAGCCATCGATATTGAGGAAATCGTCAAATTACAGGCGGATGAAGGCGGTGAGACGACGACGCATCCTGTCCACCTTACTGATTTCTTTGAGGGCTTAGCACAGCTAGCGACCATGGGCGTGGTAGAGGTTACTGATATCGTAGAAGCCATCCATCGCGAGGTCATTCTGCGCCCATTAGGTCGATTTAACGAAAACCAATTGAACAATTGGCAGCGTAGTATCACTGGGCGTCTATACGGCACGATACGCCAAGTCATGATGACGGTAGGTGACAATTTGGGCTCGGTGTTACGAGTGTACAAAAAAATTGTCAACAGAAAAACGGTACAACCACTGCCAGATTCGCTAAAAAAGCTGGTCAATGTGTTGAATGGCGTGATGGGCGATCATTTGGTCAATAATCAAAATGCACTTGCGATTCCGATGGTGCTATACGATAAAGAAGGCAACGCACAGCGTAGTGGACTTTCAGGTCGCGTGGTTATTTTATGTCATGGTTTATGTATGAGCCACTTGAGCTGGCAGTCGAAAAAAGGCAATGATTTGAGTGAAGCCATCAGCATCAGTCAGCCAGATACCACGGTACTGATGCTTGATTATAATACTGGGCGACGCATATCACGGAATGGTCGACAGCTCAGCAAATTTCTACAGGGATTGGTAGACGATAATCCCAATATCAGCCAGATAGACCTCGTCGGGCACAGTATGGGTGGGTTGGTTGCTCGCAGTGCACTGTTTTATGGTGAGCAAGATCACTTTGAATGGGTCAAACGAGTGGGCAACCTCATCACTTTGGGCTCACCACATCACGGTGCGGTATTGGAGCGTATTGGCAATTACGTGCAGGAGATTATTGCAAAACTGCCGTTTGCAGGCTCATTAGCAAAGTTGGGTGAAATGCGTAGTGCAGGTATTATAGACCTACGGCATGGTAGTATCCTCGATGCTGATTGGAAGACGCTGGATCAACGTAGTGTGTTGCCACAAGATTTTCGTCATCCTACTAAATTGCCAAGTGGCATCAAGACCTACTTCGTTGCTAGCGCTTTAGTGGAAACGCATTTTGATTCCAAGATGACCAACATGTTAGGTGATGGTTTGGTATCGGTGGCTTCTGCGTTGGGTGAAGACGATGTGGAGCATGCTTTGTTTGTTCCTGAGGGGCATAAAGCTATGTTCTATAGTGTGAGCCATATGAATTTAATTCATAGCAGAAGGGTGAGAGAGCAAGTGGTCGAATGGTTGTTGGACAATGGTCACAGCGATTATACTGGGAAACCACGTATATACTCTTATCCCAGAAGCTTGGGTTTGTTGCTATAGCAACTTAACCATCAAGCCTAACCATCAATCCCAATACACCAAACAAACAGCCAAATAAAAGCCCTCAAGTATCGCACTTGAGGGCTTTTTTGTGAATACTGAGACATACTGTTATCGAGTTACAGTTGTAATTGCAGCTACAGCTGTTAGGGTTCGCCTTCAATTAAGCCATCTGCGCTATCTTTCTTAGCAGCGATTTATTTTACTTCTATCATTTTTTTAAATGAGGACAGGCTCTAATTAAAATTTGTTGGCAAATATGGCCGCCACATCGTCTTTATTAAACTTGTAGATCTCACCGCAAAACCCACAATCCATTTCAAACGTACCGCCTTGTTCTTCAATGATATCCAAAGCTTCTGCTTCGCCGATTTGCTCGATTGCTATTTCGCATTTTTCGCGTGAGCAGGTGCAGCCAAACGACAAGGCGACAGGGTCAGGCGCTACGACGTTTTCTTCATGATACAAGCGATAAAGAATCTCGTTGGTATCAAGCGTGGTCAGCTCTTCCGCCTTCACTGTGCGGGTCAAGACACTCAAACGTACCCATAGGTCGTCGTCGATGCCAGCATCTTGATTTTGCTCGACTTCGTAGGTTTCTTCAGCTGAGCGAGGTAGCATCTGCACGAGTATGCCGCCGGCTTGCAGACCATCTGATGCCAGATTGATCAGCGTTGGAATCTGTGCTGATTGTTTTTGATAGTGTGCCAAACAGTCCGCCAAATTGTCATGACTGCGTTCCACGATACCTTGGTAAGGCTCGCCACCATCAGGTTGGATGTTGATAAACAACACGCCTTGCCCGCTGGCGCCTAGCTCGGCAAATGCTTCTTTGGCATGTGTCATGCTCTTCCAAGCTTGCGCTTGTTCATCGGTGTCGGCTTTCCAGCTGGCAAGTGCACGAATGATGCCGTTTTGATCGCACTCGGCCATTGCCCAGTTGAGCAGGCTGTCGTCGTCAGAGGATTGTAATTGGATAGACAGGCGACCGTTAATTTTTACGGTACCGATCAGCAAGCTTGCCGCTGTCAGCATTTCCCCTAGTAAGCGTTTGATGGCCTCAGGGTAGGGCTTTTGTGCAATCGTGCTCGCATAGCTACGTGATAGGCGCACTACGTCGCCGCGCACTGGAGAGTCTTCGATGAAAAAACGTTGGCGCACGTCGTCAGTACTATGGTCGTCAGTGATTTGGCTGTCTGTATTTGGGACTGGATTTTCTGGATTCATAAGTCATTTGTAGTGTTGAGAGGTTGGTAGCTTTATGGGGATTATTGCTGATTTATCAATCAATCCTAGCACACTGCACACACATATTTCTTGTTTGATGAATGGTCTATGTTTGTACAATTTTTAGCATAACAATAATCAACGATTCTGTCTGCATAAAACAGAAGACATATGACGACAGAATGACTTTGATAAAAAAATCGACAATTCACATAAATTTGTTGTAAAGTAATATTGAGTTTCATTTTGAAAAGTAGCAGCAACAATTGTATGAATGCGGGAAGGTTGTAGATCGAGTGAGCGATCAGATCTATTTTTTTCAGGCACTCATTTAACTTTGTGATAGAGGGATGTATTTTATGACTTACTCATTTTCCAAGCCGTTGACTTTTGCTGCCTTAGTAGCGCTAGCGCTAACAGGTTGTAATAACAGCAGCGACACGACTACTGACGAAGCAACTGGTACAGAAGCTGCTGCCGATATGGGCGGTACGCTCCAAAAAATCAAAGACTCAGGCACTATCGTAGTAGGGCATCGTGACTCCTCTATTCCTTTTTCTTACATTGCTGACGACCCAAATCAGCCGATGGGTTACGCACATGACTTAGAAATGAAAGTCGTGGAAGCGGTCAAGCAAGAGCTGGATATGCCAGATCTAAACGTCCGTTATAACCTCATTACTTCACAAACTCGTATTCCATTGGTACAAAACGGTACGGTTGATTTTGAGTGTGGTTCAACAACCAACAACGAAGAGCGTCAAAAACAAGTTGCCTTCTCTAACGGTTTCTTTGAGATTGGTACCCGCCTGTTGACCAATGTTGATTCAGGTATCAATAGTTTTGATGATCTGGAAGGTAACACGCTAGTCACGACTGCTGGCACGACGTCAGAGCGTTATATCCGTCAATATGTCGACGAAAACCAAATGGATACCAACATCATCTCAGCCAAAGATCATGGTGAAGGTTTCCTTATGTTAGAAAACGGTCGTGCTGATGCCTTTATGATGGATGATGTACTCCTTGCTGGTGAAAAAGCCAAAGCTGAAAATCCTGATGAATGGGTTATCGTTGGCGAGCCACAATCGTTTGAAATTTATGGTTGTATGATGCGTAACGACGACCCTGAATTTAAGGCAGTGGTTGACGACGCCTTGACAGAAGTCTTTAGCTCAGGCGAAATCAATAGTATTTATGACAAGTGGTTCTTAAATCCTATCCCTCCAAAAAATGTCAATTTGAACTTTGAGATGTCAGATAACCTAAAAGCACTCATTGCCAATCCACATGACAGCGCTCAACCTCAAGCTGCCGCTGAATAGTCATTTCTGTTGTCCCTCAATATAGCTTACTTGCGTGCTAGTGTATTCCTCTAGCATGCAAGCTCAATTATCGTAGCTTGGAGCGACTGTTATGAATTATAGCTGGAACTGGGGTGTGCTCTTTGAGCAGACTGGTATCGGTAACGAGCTATACATCCACTGGATGATCACTGGTCTTGGTTGGCTGCTATTGATCGGTAGTATCGCTTGGACGATTGCCATGATCGTCGGTACTGTCTTCGGTATCATGCGTACGCTACCCAACAAAACGGCTCGTCGCATCGGCACGGCCTATGTTACTTTCTTCCGCAATATTCCTTTACTTATCCAACTGTTTTTTTGGTTTTATGTCGCGCCTGGTTGGCTGACGCCTGCGCTGCAAGAGTGGTGGTATAGAGACTTGTCACCGAACACATCGGCGATGCTTTCAGCGAGTATCGGTCTTGGGTTATTCACGGCCGCGCGTATCGTTGAGCAGGTGCGTACTGGTATTGAGTCGCTGCCACAAGGACAAACCAATGCCGCATATGCGCTTGGGTTTTCGGTTCCTCAGGTATATAAAGAGGTGCTGTTACCACAAGCCTTTCGTATTATCTTACCGCCTCTAAGCTCTGAGCTAACCAACTGCTTCAAAAATGCGTCCGTCGCTTCTTTAGTCGGTGTGATGGAGCTTATCAGTCAAACCAAAACCATTAGCGAATACACACAAAACAATCTTGAGATTTATACCTACGCGACGATTATCTACTTGGTATTCAATCTGTCCTTGATTGCTATTATGGGGCTGATCGAGCGTAAGCTACGTGTACCTGGACTTATCGCAGGGAGTCAAAAATGAACATGACTGAACTTGCAATTGCTTATCCTGGGCTACTAAACGGCATGATAACGACGCTAAAAGTGTTATTTTTGGCGATTTTAGGCGGCATCAGTTTAGGAACCGTACTGGCCTTGATGCGTTTGTCGGGCATTAAAGTGCTCGAGGTGCCAGCCAAGCTATACGTCAACTTTTTTCGTTCTGTGCCACTGCTATTAGTATTGTTGTGGTTTTACTTTGCGGTACCGATGATCTACTTTTGGGTGGCAGGAAAATACTTGCAGTTAGATGCTGCTTTTGCCTCTTGTGTCGTCGCCTTTATGATGTTCGAAGCAGCCTATTTTTCTGAGGTCGTACGAGCCGGTATTCAGTCGATAGGCAATGGACAAATCAATGCCGCCAAAGCGCTTGGCATGACATATAGTCAAACGATGCGCTTGGTAATTTTACCGCAAGCATTTCGAAAAATGCTACCACTGATACTGCAGCAATGTATTATTTTATTCCAAGACACGACGCTGGTATTTGCCATTGGCTTGACGGACTTCTTCCGTGCAGCCTATGTACGGGGAGAGCTGATGGGTATACTGACCCCTTATATTTTAGGTGCAGGTGCCGTCTACTTTATCATCAGCCTCAGTGCCTCTATCGGCGTACAGCAGGTACAAAAACGTTTAAGATTTTGAAGTAAAGCTTTGATAAGTAGCATTAAACGTGGAGCGATATATAGAGCATAGTACTGATAGAACATAGTACTGAGTAACGATGGTACGCCAAAAGAGCGTTATATATACCAACCATTATCCAAAGATGAAACGGCTAGGAGCCTGCGATGAGCAAAGCTGATACACACATAAATGACTTTGGCGGACTAGTGACTAACAGCAGTCACGCCACTGACGAGATGGTCGTCGAGATGGACAGTGTTAGCAAATGGTATGGTGACTTTCAAGTCTTGACCGACTGCACAGCGCATGTACATAGAGGCGATGTGGTGGTGGTTTGTGGTCCATCAGGTAGCGGTAAATCAACGCTGATCAAAACTGTTAATGGCTTAGAACCTTTTCAAAAAGGTGAAATCATGGTCAATGGCATCTCAGTTGGTGATTCGAAGACCAATTTACCCAAATTACGCAGCCGCGTTGGCATGGTTTTTCAGCATTTTGAGCTGTTTCCGCACTTGACGATTATTGATAATTTGACAGTTGCACAAATCAAAGTACTGGGTCGTAAGGAAGCGGAAGCCAAGAAAAAAGCGATGGGTTATCTCGATCGTGTGGGTTTAACCGCCCAAGCGGCAAAGTATCCAGCCGAGCTATCGGGTGGACAACAACAACGTGTCGCGATCGCGCGTGCATTGGCGATGGATCCAATCGCTATGTTGTTTGATGAGCCAACCTCAGCGCTTGATCCTGAGATGATTCAGGAAGTGCTTGATGTGATGGTTGAGTTGACTCGCGAAGGCATGACGATGATGTGTGTGACCCATGAAATGGGGTTTGCTCGTCAGGTGGCCAATCGTATTATTTTTATGGATGAAGGACACGTCGTTGAGAATTGTAGTAAAGACGAGTTTTTTGAAGGTGCAAAAAGCGAGCGTGCTCAGCAGTTTTTGTCCAAGATTCTCAATCATTAAAAATATACTTATCTGCAGTATTGCCAAGCGTCTATGCATTCATAGGCGCTTTTTTATGACAGTATATTAGGGTTGATATGGATGAGAGTGGCCATCGACTCGACTATATAAGTGCATGGTTGTTTACTGATACAATAGCGGTCAACATGCCAAAAATTAGAATAATTCATACATAATACTGGAGCTAATATGAATACAAAAAATGCAGAAACACCAGAAAACGGGATCGTCATTATCGGTGCAGGTTTAGCGGGCTGGCATGTCGTCGACGCAGTTCGTGCCAAAGACAAAGACATTCCGATTACTTTAATCACCGCTGATAGTGGGGATCGTTATCACAAGCCAATGTTGACTATGGCCATCAGTCAAAAGAAAAGCGCAGCAGACTTAGTCAGAGCGACGGGCGCGGATGCAGCAGAAGCTGCCAATATCAAATTGCTTGCCAATACACAAGTGACGGATATTGACGCTGCCAGTCAGCAGTTACAGCTTGTCTCAGCACTGCGTTCAGATCCTGTCTATACCAATTATGCTACGGCTGACTACGGCAAGCTGATACTTGCGATGGGCGCGCATCCTATTTTCCCCAAAAGCTTGCCAGAGAATTTGGTGTGGCATGTCAATCACATTGAGCGTTTTGGACAGTTGCAAGAAAAACTAGCAGATGGTAGTCAACACGTCGCTATCGTTGGCGCTGGTATGGTAGGAACAGAAATAGCTGAGGATTTATTAAAAGCGGGTCATCAAGTCTCGCTCATCGATTTGAATGATGCGCCACTTTCACAAATGCTACCAGCCAAGGCAACTGCTCGTATCGCCAAGGCTATTGAGTCGCAGGGCATTCAGTTTTTGGGCGGATATCAAGTATCTGCCGTGACTCGTATCAGTGATGGTGGTGATGATGGAAAGCTGCAGGTAGACTATCAACCACTCGCATCTGACGAAGATAGTAGTTCGGCTCAGCCGCTCGAGACTTTGGTCGTGGATCACGTGATTGCCAGTACGGGTTTAACAGTTGATACTCAATTACCCACCGCGGCTGGTGTTGAATTCGACCGTCGCACAGGTATCGTAGTCGATGCGACGACATTGCGTACCAAGGCTGACAATATTTATGCTATTGGTGATTGTATGTCTATCGATGGTGTTGCCTGTCGCTATGTTGCGCCACTGAGAGCACAGGCTGCGACCATCGCTGATGATATTTTGGGACATGATCATAATGGCTATGAGCACAAACCACCGATGATTCGTCTAAAAAACAAAGCCATTTCTGTGATGGTAACAGGTGTGCCGCAAGCAACTGGTGATTGGCAAATCAAGACCGAAAATGACGACGAGCTGATCATGGAGTTGCTAGGTGACGATGATACAGTGAGCGCGACAGCTACTATCAAAGCGCCGGCCACAGCCAAAGCATAAGAAAACGGTTAATAGGGCTTATTGACTATCGCTCTCCAAATATTATCCGAGAAGTACCAATTATCCCTAAAAGTACCAATTATCCGAAAAGTGCTAAATTAGCCAGTCACATTAACTATTAAGTGGCTGGTTTTTTTACGTCAAAATTTTGTCATGAGTTCGTGATATGTTCGATAAATAATAGCACTACATCACTTTATAATACGATACGTATCGTATCATTATTGTTGACTTCCTTGTTTTATACGGTGTAGTATTGAGCTATATATGATTATACTCAAGGAAGATAAATCTGCCTGTAGGTGATTGTTGAGTATTATGAAACGTAAAACGAAAGGACTCGTTATGACACAAACTATTGCATTGGATGGCATTTTAGAAAATATCCCTACCGTGAACATGGGTGCGTGCTCAGCAAATGCGCCATTGACCCAAAGCTATGATAAAGGCCCTGAAGTACCACTCATTGAAGCCACAATCGGTGACTTCTTTGATGCTATCGTGTCAAAGTATCCTGAGCGCGAAGCATTGGTTTCTAGCCACCAAAACATCCGCTGGACGTACCGTGAGCTACAGCAACAAGTCAATCAGCTGGCGAGCAGTTTGATTGAAATGGGGTTGGAGATTGGCGATCGTATCGGTATTTGGTCGCACAACAATGCTGAATGGCTACTAATGCAGCTGGCGACCGCTAAGGTCGGCATTATCCTTGTCAATATAAACCCCGCATATCGTACCTTTGAGCTGCAATATGCGCTCAATAAACTGGGCTGCTCTGCGTTGGTGCTTATGCGTCATTTCAAGAGTAGTGACTATGCACAGCTGATTCATGAGTTGTGTCCTGAGATATACCATAAAGACTACACTCAACTTGATTTGGTCGAGATTCCAACGATTGAGCGTATCGTTTGGATCGATGAGCCTGGTAGTGATGAATCGTTTAATTATATGCAGAAGTTTTCTGAATGGATGGCAGAAGGTGATGCCAACGACCCACGAGTGGCAGAGCGCCAAGCCCAGCTCAAAAACACCGATGCGATCAATGTGCAATTCACCAGTGGCACGACAGGTACGCCAAAAGGTGCTACTTTAAGTCATCGCAATATTCTTAATAACGGCTATTTTATCGGTGAGGCTATGAACCTTACCGAAGAAGATAGACTGTGCATTCCGGTACCGCTATATCATTGCTTTGGGATGGTGCTTGGCAACTTAGCGATTCTCACACATGGCGGTTGTATCGTTTATCCAAATGATGGTTTTGAGCCATTGTCGGTATTACGAGCAGTCGAAGAAGAAAAGTGCACGGGTTTGCATGGCGTGCCAACGATGTTTATCGCTGAGCTGGATCATCCAGAGTTTGAGACGTTTGATCTGTCGACCTTGCGCACAGGTATCATGGCAGGCTCTAGCTGTCCGATTGAAGTTATGCGCCGTGTCATCGACAAGATGCATATGGAAGAGGTCACCATCGCTTATGGTATGACTGAGACCAGTCCAGTGTCTTGTCAGACCAATAAGCACACGCCGCTTGATAAACAGGTATCGACAGTAGGGCTGGTACAGCCTGCGCTTGAAGTGAAAGTCGTCGACACTGCCACGGGTGAAATCGTGCCTCTGGGTGAGACGGGTGAGCTGCTAACACGTGGTTATTCAGTGATGAAAGGGTACTGGGGAAGTCGCTTCAAGACTCGTGAAGCCATTCAAGACGGCTGGATGTATACGGGTGATTTGGCAACCATGGATGAAGATGGCTACGTCAAGATAGTTGGTCGTAGTAAGGATGTGGTCATCCGTGGTGGCGAGAATATCTATCCGGTCGAGATTGAAAACTATTTATACCGTCATCCAAAGATCAGTGATGTACAAATCGTTGGCGTGCCAGACGAGCGTTATGGTGAAGTATTGGCTGCGTGGATTATCGCTAAAGAGCCTGACAGTTTGACAGAAGAAGAAGTGCGTCAGTTCTGTAATGATAATATTGCCCATTACAAAGTGCCGGCTTACTATCGTTTTGTGACAGAGTATCCGATGACCATCACGGGCAAAATTCAAAAGTACAAAATAATTGAGCAGATGACAGAAGAGTTGGGTTTATAAAATATCAAACGGATTCTTCTATTGCTTTACCAACAACTTGCATGAGTAAAGACCACAGTAACCATCGGTTAAAATAAAAAATTACTCGCATTTACGTATCAAAGAAAAGGGATATCATGAGCGCTATCATAACCAGTAAACTGAGCCCAAACGCAAGCGAATTTCAGCAAAACAGTGCCGCTATGCAAGAGGTGGTCGATGACCTATATGTGCACCTACGTAAAGTCGTGCAAGGTGGATCAGAGCGAGCACGTGCCAAGCATTTGGCGCGCGGTAAACTGCTTCCGCGAGAACGCGTCGAGCGTCTGTTGGATGTCGGTACGCCGTTTCTAGAAGTAGCACCGATGGCTGCGCATGATATGTATGGCGAAGATATTCCTGCCGCTGGTGTGATTGCAGGTATCGGCCGTATCAATGGTACTGAATGTATGGTGGTTTGTAATGATGCCACGGTCAAAGGCGGCACTTATTATCCGATGACGGTCAAGAAGCATCTGCGTGCTCAGGAAATTGCGCAAGAAAACAACTTACCTTGCGTGTATTTGGTTGACTCTGGTGGCGCAAACTTGCCCAACCAGGATGAAGTATTCCCTGATAAAGAGCATTTTGGGCGTATCTTTTTTAATCAAGCTAATATGAGTGCTGCAGGTATTCCGCAGATAGCGGTGGTGATGGGCAGTTGTACGGCCGGCGGTGCGTATGTGCCAGCGATGAGTGATGAGTCTATCATCGTCAAAGACCAAGGTACTATCTTTTTAGGTGGTCCGCCACTGGTTAAGGCAGCAACAGGTGAAGAAGTTAGCGCCGAAGATTTGGGCGGTGGTGATGTGCATACTCGTCTGTCAGGGGTGGTCGATCATTTAGCGCAGAACGATACGCACGCATTGTCCATTGCTCGTAACATCGTCAGTCACCTAAATCGCTCTGAAAAGCATATTCCCAATCAAATCACACCACGTCCACCTCGTTACGATGCCAAAGAACTGTATGGCATTATCCCAACAGACAAACGCAAGCCTTTTGATATCAAAGAAATCATTGCAAGAATCGTCGATGATAGTGCCTTTGATGAATTTAAAGCACGCTTCGGCACTACTTTGGTGTGTGGTTTTGCTCATATCGAAGGTATGCCGGTCGGAATTATCGCTAATAACGGGATTTTATTTAGTGAGTCTGCGCAAAAAGGCACGCACTTTATCGAGTTGTGTTGCAAGCGCAAAATCCCTTTGGTATTTCTCCAAAATATCACAGGCTTCATGGTCGGTCGTAAATATGAAAATGAGGGCATTGCCCGTCACGGTGCCAAGATGGTGATGGCGGTTGCCAATGCCAAAGTGCCGAAATTTACCGTCATCGTCGGTGGTTCGTTCGGTGCGGGTAATTATGGCATGTGTGGTCGCGCTTATAGTCCGCGCTTCTTGTGGATGTGGCCAAACGCACGTATTTCGGTGATGGGTGGCGAGCAAGCAGCCTCGGTATTGGCTACGGTGAAACGAGACAATTTCGATCGCAAAGGCGAAGCATGGAGTGATGAGGATGAAGCTGCCTTTAAAGCGCCTATTCGTGAGATGTATGAAGATCAAGGTCACCCATACTATGCGACAGCTCGGCTGTGGGATGATGGGGTGATTGATCCTGCCGATACGCGTCAAGTATTAGCATTGGGGCTAAGCGCGGCTTATAACGCACCGATTGAAGAAACGACTTATGGTATCTTTAGAATGTAAAAACGCCGAGAGAGTGTGAATGCATTGAAGCTCGTTCATGATGAGTCTTTGCTAATAATAATACATTATAACTTCAGTACTGGAAGGTAAGACAGAGATAAGGATGATTTGTAAACTGTCATTCGATGTGCTTGTATTATCGTGATTACGAGCTGATTAGGATGCGTTCTAAAGAGTTAAGTGTACCCTAATATTTTGATTTGGACTTAAATAAAACAGAGAGAGATATGCAAAAAGAGAAAAACAAAAACATTGAAAATTATAAAAGCTTATTGGTTGATATCGATAAGCATGTTGCGACGGTGACATTGAACCGTCCAAAGATACGTAACGCATTCAATGATGAAATGATTGCCGAGTTGACAGAGGCTTTCACGAAGTTGGGTACTGATGATGAGGTACGTGTCATCGTGTTAGCAGCAGCTGGTAAGGCGTTTTGCGCGGGTGCCGATCTTAACTGGATGCGAGCGATGGCAGATTACAGTTATGAAGAAAACCTAGCGGATGCTGATAAATTGGCGCAAATGCTAAAAACCATCTATGAATGTCCAAAGCCCACGATTGCTGCCATTCAAGGTGATGTCTACGCAGGCGGTATGGGTTTGGTGGCAGTTTGTGATGTCGCCATCGCTGTCAAGATTGCAAACTTCTGCCTCAGTGAAGTGCGTTTAGGATTGGCGCCAGCCACGATTAGCCCTTATGTTATAAAAGCATTGGGCACCAGAGCTGCGCAGCGTTACTTCTTGAGTGCAGAAGTATTCGATGCCAAAAAAGCACGTCAGCTTGGTTTTATCCATGAGCGGGTCAGTGAAGAGTGGCTTGATGATGAAGTGGCCACACTATGTGCCAAAATGGTCAAAAACAGCCCCAATGCGGTCAAAACCTGCAAGCAGTTATTACATGATATAGCGGGTGAGCCGATTACCGACGAGCTGATAGCCGGCACTGTCAAAGGTATCGCAGACATCCGCTCATCAGAGCAGGGCAAAGAAGGGGTACAGGCATTTTTGCAAAAAAGGAAGCCTGATTGGTTGTCGTCTGAATAAAGACCAAACGACAAATAAAAAAGACAAAACACAGGGATTGTTATGCTTTCTAAAATTTTAATCGCCAACCGTGGTGAGATAGCCTGCCGTGTCGCAGCGACTGCCAAGCGTCTGGGCGTAAGTACCGTTGCTGTTTATTCTGATGCTGACCGTGAAGCCAAGCATGTCGCTGTGTGCGATGAGGCGGTTTACTTGGGCGGCTCAGCACCCAAAGACAGTTACCTGAAAGGCGATGCTATCATAGCGATTGCCCTAGAGACTGGTGCACAAGCGATCCATCCGGGCTATGGATTTTTGAGTGAAAATGCGGACTTTGCTGAGGCATGTCACGATGCAGGTTTGGTGTTTATCGGTCCATCGGCTCATGCTATCCGTGCGATGGGTGGTAAATCTGAATCCAAGCGATTGATGGAGGCAGCAGGCGTGCCTCTCATACCGGGTTATCATGGCGATAATCAGGATGCGAAGTTTTTGCAGCAGCAAGCCGACAGCATCGGTTATCCTGTCTTGATAAAAGCGAGCGCAGGTGGTGGTGGTAAAGGAATGCGCATCGTAGAGCAAAGTAGCGACTTTATCGATCTATTAGACTCATGCCGCCGGGAGGCAATTACCAGCTTTGGTAACGATCAAGTATTGATTGAAAAATACGCGCTAAAACCACGCCATATCGAAATTCAAGTCTTTGGTGATTCCCATGGCAATTACGTGCACCTGTTCGAGCGCGATTGCTCGGTACAGCGTCGCCACCAAAAAGTGTTAGAAGAAGCGCCCGCACCGGGTGTGGATGCTGCCATGCGTGAAGCCATGGGCACAGCGGCGATAGATGCAGCGCGTGCGGTAGACTACGTGGGTGCAGGTACGGTTGAGTTTATCGTTGAGCAGCGTGAAGGTTCGATGAGCTTTTATTTCATGGAGATGAATACCCGTCTGCAGGTTGAGCATCCAGTCAGTGAGGCCATTACTGGTGTCGACTTGGTCGAGTGGCAATTGCTGGTCGCTGCGGGTCAGCCACTACCAAAAACACAAGATGAGATTTCGATCAACGGTCATGCTATCGAAGCCCGCATCTGTGCTGAAAACCCTGATAATGACTTCTTGCCAGCGACGGGTACGTTGTTCACTTATCAAAAGCCTGAACATAGTACTTTTGATGTTGCGGACGTACGTATAGATGATGGTGTGCGGGAAAGTGATGTGATCAGTCCGTTTTACGATTCTATGATTGCAAAGCTTATCGTGCACGCGCCGACTCGTGAGCAAGCGTTGGCGAAACTTGATCGAGCCTTAGCGCAAACCCGTATCGTGGGTTTACCAAACAACGTCGCGTTTTTGCGTTATATCTTAAATACAGAGTCGTTTAGTCAGGCCAATCTCGATACGGCATTGATAGAACGTGAGCGTGAAGTTCTTTTTGATCAGCATCCGTTGGATTTATCGACGCTGGTAGCGACCGCTATCAGCCAGCAGCTGGCAGATGAAGAGGCTACGCAAGGGTCAGATGCCGATCCATTTAGTCAGTCTTCAGGCTTTCGAGCTTATGGCGATTACACAAGGTCGTTTAGCTTGATTTATGATGAGCAGGCTTATCAGGCGCGCATCAGCAACTGGCACAATGCCAATAACTCTGATCGCAAAAAGAGTGCGGATAGACTTAGTAGCTTTCAGTTAGTTATCGGGCAAGTAGTCGATAGTGCTCAAGAAGGCGTCAATATCAATGTGGCTGCTGAGACCGAGACAGTATATGACAGTCAAGTCAGCTATATCAGCAATGATAGCCACAATCATACATTATGGCTAGATGGCGCACGCATCAACGCTCAGAGCTGGACGCACAATGAGAGGGTATATGTGTTCACCGATAGCGGACGTGATGAGATCACCCTGATAGATATTATGGCGCACGTCGGCGAAGATAATGCCGCTGTCGGTAGTCTGAAGTCACCGATGCCAGGGCAGGTCGTCGCCTTTAAGGTCGCTGTTGGCGATTCGGTGAAAAAAGGCGAACCACTTGCGGTGATCGAAGCCATGAAGATCGAGCACACAATTACCGCACCGACAGATGGGGTGGTGGCAGAGTTGCTGTTTGGGGCAGGTGATTTGGTCGCTGATGGGGATGAGCTGCTGCGCATCGATAGCGACAGCTAATAACTATATAGCGAAGGCTAATAAATATAAGGATAAGACGCATGAATCACTCGTATCCAGATCATGTTCGTATCGTCGATGTCAGTCCACGTGACGGTCTGCAAAACGAAGCAATAACCGTACCGACTGCAGTTAAGCAAACACTGATCGAAGACTTGATCGCAGCAGGTGTCAAAAAGCTAGAGGCGACCAGTTTTGTGTCACCAAAGTGGGTGCCGCAAATGGGTGACAATAGCGCGCTGATGGAAGCACTTGCACCTTCACGGTCAGCTGACGTTTGTTACTCGGTGTTGGTGCCAAACATGCGTGGTTTTGACAACGCCACCGCACATCGCCCTGATGAAATCGTGATATTTGGTTCTGCCAGTGAAACCTTTAGCCAAAAAAATATCAATTGTAGCATTGATGAAAGTATTGAGCGTTTTGCTCCTGTTGCTGCCGCCGCTAAGGTACAAGGCATCAAAGTACGTGGTGTCATCTCTTGTACAGTTGGTTGTCCTTATGAAGGCGAGATTGATCCAAGCCAAGTGGCGTATGTCACCAAGCGCTTGATAGAGATTGGTTCAGAGCAAATCGGTATCGCTGATACGATCGGGGTTGGTACACCGCTCAAAGTGCAGCGCGCGCTCCAAGCAGCGCTAGAGTATGCTGATATTACTCAGCTCACAGGGCATTTCCATGATACCTATGGTCAAGCGTTAAGTAATACGTTGGCAGCCCTGCAGATGGGTGTTAGCGAATTTGATACTTCGGTAGCTGGACTCGGCGGTTGTCCATACGCCAAAGGGGCAACGGGCAATGTTGCCACCGAAGATGTGGTATACATGCTGCACGGTATGGGTATCAGCACTGGCATCGATTTAGAAAAATTGGTGGTGGCAGGTGAACGTATTAGTGAGTTCTTAAAACGTCCGAATGGCTCAAACGTGGCGCGTGCCTTAATTAATAAACGTCAGCATTAAAAAATTATTGCAAAAATTAAATATCAAAAAACAAGGAATGGTTATGAGTTTACCTGGATTGAATTTTCAGCTTGGCGAAGATATCGATGCCCTACGTGATGTCGTACAGCAGTTTGCGGCAAATGAAATTACCCCACGAGCTGGCGAAATTGATAGCAGTGATGAGTTTCCGATGGATTTGTGGCAAAAGATGGGTGACCTCGGTCTACACGGTATTACCGTTCCTGAGGAGTACGGTGGTTCCAATATGGGCTACGTCGCTCACATGGTCGCGATGGAGGAGATCAGTCGTGCCTCTGCCTCTGTGGCGCTCAGCTATGGTGCACACTCCAACCTGTGTATTAACCAAATCAAGCGCAACGGCAACGAGGAACAAAAACAAAAGTATTTGCCAAAACTCATTAGCGGCGAGTTCATCGGTGCGCTTGCTATGAGTGAAACGGGTGCTGGTTCTGATGTGGTCAGTATGAAGCTGAAAGCTGAAGAAAAAGACGGTCATTATGTCTTAAACGGTAGCAAAATGTGGATCACCAATGGTCCTGATGCTGACGTGATGGTGGTCTATGCCAAGACCAACCCTGAGCTTGGGGCTAAAGGCATGACGGCTTTTCTTGTCGAAAAAGGTATGGAAGGATTCGGCACGGCGCAAAAGCTCGATAAGCTTGGCATGCGCGGCAGTCATACGGGTGAGATGACCTTTAACAATGTTCAAGTGCCCAAAGAGAATATCCTAGGTGGTCTCAACGAAGGCGTCAAAGTATTGATGAGTGGGCTTGATTATGAGCGTGCAGTATTGGCAGCGGGTCCTATCGGTATCATGCAGGCCGTGATGGATAACGTCGTTCCTTACATCCATGACCGTAAACAGTTTGGCCAGTCGATTGGTGAGTTTCAATTGATCCAAGGCAAAGTCGCAGACATGTATACCATCCTGCAAGCCGGACGTAGCTTTTTATACACCGTCGGTAAAAACCTAGATATGCTAGACGCGCAAGGTGCAGGGCATAGTCGCCAAGTACGAAAAGACTGTGCCAGCGTGATTTTATGGTGTGCAGAAAAAGCCACATGGATGGCAGGTGAGGGCATTCAAATCTTCGGCGGTAATGGCTATACCAATGAGTATCCACTTGGCCGATACTGGCGCGATGCCAAGCTGTATGAGATCGGTGCTGGCACCAGTGAAATTCGCCGTATGCTTGTCGGTCGTGAGCTGTTTAACGAGACCAAATAAAAATGTCTAATAAATAAAAAACACTATTGAGTAAAAAACACTGAAACCAAAAAGCAGTACGCGCAAAACGTACTGCTTTTTCATTTTCAATTGGTAACTGCTGTTATACCATTTGCCACGCCCCGATCAGATTGAGGATACGGTTAGTACTTAACGATAATCATTGCTTGCTATGATCAAAATAACGCGCCAAACCATTTAAGAGCAGATCGTCACGCAGGCGTACTGGACGATTGACATGTTGCGCAATGGTGGATGCATCACCACCTGTCATGATGAGTTCAAAGTTAGGGTAGCGATGGGTAATCTCGTTGATAGCGCCAACGATAGACAGCAAAATCCCACGATGTACCGCGTCTTGCGTGGTCACACCTTGACTGACATTATCAAAAGTACCGTTTGAGATGGTGATTTGTTTGGTACCAGAAAACAGTGACTCTCGTTGTAGGTAAATGCTGGGGAAAATATAACCGCCCAGATGCGTGGCATGATCAATCAAATCAATCGTCACGGCCGTACCACAACCGATGACACATTGGCATTTTTTCTTATCCACGGCACCCAGCATTTGTAGCCAGCGATCACAACCGAGCTGTTGATCATTGTAAGCGCTTTTCATTAAGTCGTGATTAGCATCCACATGAACAAACTCAAAAGGGATGTCTAACCGTCGCAAGGTCTCTGATACTTTGGCGTTAAGCTCCTTGCCCAGTACGGACGATATGCCGATAAAGCTAGGCGCATAACGCTCGAAGCGATCGGTCAAACCCATGAGTAATTCAGCAGGTGCTTGCAGGTGTTGTTTGGCGTCATGAGAGATAATCTGACCGACGTCATCGGTGAGCCAGTATTTGAGGCGAGTGTTTCCAAGATCGATCCAGAGCATAAAAATCCTTTTATATATCACCCATTAACTAAGGCGTGTTGAATCAGGCTAAGCCTTATCAATAACGTCGATGCGTCCTGTGAAAAGCGCAGAAATATTACCGTTATCTTGGTGTAATTGCAAACACCCGTGAGTATCAACACCACAGGCCTGTCCCATCAGTGTATTATTCTCACTTTTGTGCTCTTGAGTGACTCGCAAGCGCAAACCTGATAAAGCATCCATCGAAGCAAACTGCTGTAAGAAACTGTCTAAATAATAGGTATGACCAGTGGGCTTTTCTAAGCCTAAATGCTCGAATCTGGTCATAGCCGCCATTAATGCCTTGCTCATTTGCTGATAAATATCACGTAAACTTGGCAGACTACTGGCGTCAGTCGTTGGTTCAATCATCTGCCTGATGTCTTGTAAGCTAATGGCTTGATAGCTCATGCCTTCGCTAGTTTTTGCCGTGAGTTTGGGTGTTGCTTGCACATTGAGTCCGACACCCATTACCACACCGACCAGCCTACCAGCCAGTGTGACGGGCTCGATCAAAATACCAGCGAGTTTATTAAAAGGTAGTGTCTGGTAGAAGTTCGCTGTATCTGATTCAGATTGAGTCAAAGTGGGCTCAGGCATATCAGCGCTTGCCAAGTCATGACGCTGCTGCGGTGACTGATAGAATCCCAAGTCATTCGCCCACTTCACTCCGATGGGCGTCAACCCTTGCGCTTGCAGTTGGGCATTTAATGCTTGGATCACAGGCATGTTTGTCAACTCAATGCCAATAATCAATGACAGCAAGCCGCTCACTGGAATATGTACAGGATGATATAACGACAAATAAACGTTGCCGTGCGGAGACTGCCATGAGCGACCGTGTTGCCCTCGACCTGCGCTTTGGGTTTCAGCCGTCAACAAATGCATCTCGGTAGCACTGAGGGTTTCCTCTTGTATAGCGGCGATCAGTTCGCTATTGGTAGAGCTACTATCTGCAACATGGCGATGATGAAGTTCGGGTAGGTGGTCAAGCAGATATGGCGTAGCTGGCTGGTCGGATAGCGGAGTGAGTGGCGGCATAGTTCCCTTCGATATGGTTCAGGAGGTGGATGTGGCTCAGGAAATGTAACCGAACTTTGATATACTGAGCGGCTTGCGATCGTAAATAGTATAGAGTAGAGAGCATAATGATCGGAGCGTGTTTTGGCAAATGCATTTATGCAAACGCGACATCGCGCGTAGACGAATATGAACATAGATGAACATGAAAAACGAAAGATAGACAATACCGTTGAGAAAACAGGCATGATAAAAGGCTAGTCTGATGATGTTATATGTGTGGTTTGTGATTGCAGGGGCGTTTGCGGGTGTCAGTGCCGGCTTGTTTGGCGTCGGTGGCGGTATGATCATCGTTCCGGCGCTGGTTTGGATTTTTACTGCTTATGACTTTCCGCTAGAAGTGGTGACGCATTTGGCGATTGGCACTTCGCTAGCCACCATCGTGGTGACTTCTATTAGCTCACTCACAGCCCACAACAAACGTGGCGGCGTGCGTTGGGAGGTGTGGCGCAAGATGGCATCGGGCTTGGTCATTGGTAGTCTCATTGGTGCAGGTGTGGCAGACATGATCGACGGTAAAGCGCTACAAGCCATTATCGGTGTTGGCGCGCTGTTGGTTGCTTTAAAGATGCTGTTTTTATCCAATAAAGAACAGCTAGGAAAACCATTACCGTCGTCGGGTGTGCAATTTGGTGCCGGTACAGGCATCGGAATGGCGTCGTCTATCTTTGGTATCGGTGGTGGTAGTTTGACGGTGCCGTTTTTGAATTGGGCAGGACTGCCGATGAGGCAGGCGGTTGGTACGTCGGCGGCTTGTGGCTTGCCAATCGCACTGGCTGGTGCGGCAGGATTTGCATGGTTTGGGCAAGACGTGGTCAATCTGCCTGAGGGCACGATAGGTTTCGTTCATATCACGGGTTTCTTATGTATCTCGGTGGCTAGCTTTGCGATGGCAAAAGTGGGTGCTAGGCTGGCTCATGTACTACCCGCAGCCACCCTTAAGCGCGCTTTTGGCGTGTTGTTATTGTTCGCCGGCGGTCAGTTGTTATTGAGTGGGATTGGGCTGCTGTAAATGTCTTAAATTTGAGGAATAGAAAATGGCAGTACATGATTTGTATTTTAAAAGACAGAAAAATATGACGAGCGAGTCTTTAGACGCTTATCAATATGCTAACTTTCCAATGGAATTTAGGGTTCAGGTTAGTCATATCTTGATGGATGTATTTTATGATATACAAATTTTGGACTTCGTAAAAAGCAAACAGAGCACAATGGATTTTAACGGCAATCTATTGCTAATGGTTCAACATACTGATAATGAAATGAGAAAGATTTGTAAAATTTTCTGTAGGGAGAAAGGAAGGCTTTCTCTCAAAGGAAAAACTAACAAAGTAACTCAACGTAATGATTATCAAGCTATATTTGAGTTTATTTTTAGCGAATATAGTACGGATGATTTTCTTACAATAATAGAGTTAACCTTTGGAAGCGTAGAAAACGAAGCAAGCAAGTTTAGTTTTGGCAAGCGTGAGAATGCTAAAGAAATTTCTCATCAAGCAGTTTTAGAACTAAATCAACGCTTTCATGAGCATGGAATAGGTTATCAATATGAAAATGGTCAAATTATCAGGATAGACTCTGAGCTCATTCATGCTGAGGCAGTCAAGCCTGCTTTGCAACTATTGAGCCATCCATCATATAAAGGTGCTCAAGAAGAGTTTTTAAGTGCGCATGAACATTATCGCCACGGTCGTTACGATTCATCTCTAACAGATTGTCTCAAAGCTTTTGAAAGTACCATGAAAATCATAATTCATAAGAGAAGTTGGATATGTGATAAAAATGCAACTTCAAAGAAGCTTATAGACTGTTGCTTAAGTAATGAATTGATACCAAAGTTTTGGACTGACCAGTTTAACTCGTTAAGTAATATACTTACTTCAAGCATAGGTACACCTCGAAATAAATTAAGTGGTCATGGTAAAGGCAACGATGACATAGAGGTTCCTGAACATCTTATTCAGTACGTGCTACACATGACAGCTTCTACTATTGTATTTTTAATCAAGGCGGAAGAGTCGTTAAATTGAGTGATGTTTGTGTCATTCTTAATCTGATGATTTTAAAACCTACAAACCCTAAAAAACCACCAAAATTTCAGGTAGAATAGCCGCCTGTTTTTTCAACTCTATTGATCCTTCATGCGTTTAAAATCCCTCAAGCTGGCAGGTTTTAAGTCCTTTGCCAATCCTACTACTTTTACCTTCCGACATGGCATCACGGCCATCGTCGGACCGAACGGCTGTGGCAAATCAAATGTCATTGATGCTATCCGTTGGGTACTGGGTGAGACTTCTGCCAAGCAGTTGCGTGGCGGGGCTATGAGCGATGTGATTTTCGCAGGCACCCAAGACAAGACTGCTAAGAGCGTTGCCAGTGTTGAGTTGACCTTTGAGCATACGCAAGACGAGCAGACCGGCATTCGCCATGAGTTTAATCTGTATCATGAGCTGTCTGTCCGCCGACAAGTGAATAAAGACGGTCGTTCTGATTATTTTATCAACGGCACGCGTTGCCGTCGACGCGATGTGGTCGATGTGTTTCTGGGCACGGGGCTAGGCGCGCGAAGTTATGCAGTCATTGAACAAGGCATGATTGGGCGTATCGTCGATTCTAGCCCCATGCAGCTGCGGGAGTTTATTGAAGAGGCAGCAGGGGTGTCGCGCTATCAAGCGCGCCGTGAAGAAACTCAAAAAAAGCTCGAGAAAACCCAAGAAAACCTAGCGCGTCTGCATGATATGCAGAGTGAGCTGGTCAGCCAACAAAAGCGATTGTCCAAACAAGCAGCCAGTGCGCAGCGCTATGAAGAACTGACCGCCTCCGTGGCTGATATCAAGCAGCAGCTAGCCATTCAGCAGTTATACCAAGCCAAGCATACCCAGCAGCAGACCAAGATCGCTCATGAGCGTAGTGCTGCTGTTGTGGCAGATCTGCAAGCTCGCTATGAAGAAATAAAAGCCAAGCAAGATAAGCTAGCGGCTCACATCAACCAAGAGCAATGGCTCAAAGATGATGCTCAGAGCTCTCATTATCAGCAGCAGTTAAGCTATCAAAAAGCCGAACATGAGCTGAGAGATGCCAAGTCGCAGCTGACAACCATTCAGCAGCAGTTAACCGATATTGCACAGCAGCATGAGCAAACGAGCGCTGAAATTGATCGGTTGAAGGGAGAGCAAACAGCGCAGCAAGAGATACTAGCAGAGATGCGACCGCAGCTGGCTGAACTGGCCGATAAACGTGAGGCACACCAAAGCAATGAAAAACCATTGCAGCGTGCATGGCATGAAGCGCAAAATCAACTGTCGCGGTTGCAAGAGAACGCTCGAAGTTTTGAGCAGCAGCACGCTATCAATCGCCAAGCGCACAAGCAACATCAGCACAATCATGATAAATGGCAGCGCCGTCAGAAACAGTGGGATAGCTTGTGGCAGCAATTACAGCAGTCCATATTACCGACTAATGACGCAGTCACACTAGAGCTATCGGGCGCAAAAGAGGTATCGAGCGCACAAGATTTGCAGCAGATATTGACATCGAAAACTGCTGAGCTGAACACCCAACTGCAGCAGACCACGCGCCAACAAGACAGCGTTGATGAGCGACTGTCAGATTTGCGACCGCAGGCACAGGAGCTACAAAATCGCTTGATGGTGGGGCAGCGCGAGTTGCATGAAGATGAAAAACGCCATGCGGTATTGGCAGCTGAGTACGATACGTTGCATCAGTTATTACACCCAAAGCCGACGGCACAAATGCAATCGCAAGCCGCTACCAGTGCCGCTGATGATCGAGGTCAGGAGGTGGTTAATAATGGCGTGAGCGATGTTGGTACGGAAAATGACGTCATAAACAGTATTGCAAATAACAACAATCAATTGACCGTTAGTACCTTGCGTGAGCAGATTGAACTGAGCGAAAGCGGAAAAAGACACGCTGAATTGCTTGATAGCATATTGGCGTTATGGCTCGATAGCCATGTGTTGCTAGCCAGTCAAGCAAGCAGTGGTTTCGAAAATAATGATGCCAAAAGCAATGATGTCCAGAGCAGCGATAGCACAAACAATGACACTCAGAAGCCAGATAGTTTATGGCAGGTGTTAGAACATAGCATCGCAGACCTACTAACTTATCAAACTACCCAAAACGAAAATAGCAGTCATGATCATCACGACAACCTAAAATCATCCGTACAGATGGGTCATAGTTTGTGGTTAACGAGCAAGCAAAGCGATTGTGATGAGCAATCTTTCGTCAGCACATTACCAGATACCCTGACTGATACTTTGTTGCCATTATCGCAACTGATTACCGCACCTGCCTTGGCGTTGTGGCAGCAATGTTATGTATATGTGGTTCAATCCGAGACGTTAGATCAGCAAACATGGGAAACGCTTACGACTGCGCTAAAGCAGTTGCCGGCATCCGCTATTTTGTGCACGTCTAACGGTTGGCTTATCAGTCGTCAAGGTACGATACATTTGGGTAAATTTGCTAGCGCCCAAGATGGAGAGGGTGGAGAAAACAGCCATAATAACCAGTTTTTAACGCAGCGTTTGCAGCAGCGCAATCGTTTGGCATCATTAGAATCGTTGCTTGATGAGTGTGAGGTTAAGATATCAGAGCAGCAGAAGACGCTTGCTAAGCAGCAACGAGAGTACGATGCATTGGCGGTCAGTCTAGAAGAATTACAAGCCCAAAATGAGCAGCTCACTCGTGAAAAACATCGATGTCAGCAAGCGCTTAACAGCCAGCTTGCTCGTGCTGAACGGCTACAAGCCGATGGTCAGCGTTTAAACGCTGATAAAACAGAACTGGAGCAAGAGCAAAAAGAGCTCAATCGAGAGCTGCAAGCGCTGAAGGACGAGCAGCAGCATATTCAACAAGAAATAGCCGCGCTGACACCCAAGATAGCCGATACTCGGGCCGTGACTCAACAACTACAAGCTGAGCGCAATGAGCTGAGCAAGGCACGGCAAGCAGATGATGATGCTTGGCAAGCCTTGCAGCTGCGTATACAACAGCACGAGATGCGTATTGAGCACAGCGTTAGCAGCCTAGCAAGAGCAGCTGAGCAACATAACAAGTCATTGCAAACTGAGCAAAAGCTGCAAGCCAGCCATGAGGAACAGCAACATAAATTACCAGCACTCAGCTCAGCGCTACAGACTGCTGAAACTGAACGCGATGAGCAACAACATCGACTGCTAGAACGTGAGTCGGTACTGACAGAGCTCAAGCAAAAATATGCTCAGCAGCAGACTGGGCTAGATACACAGCAACACACCCTCAATGCTAAACAAGGTGAGCTTGCTTGCCACGCCACTGATTTGGCGCTAAGTACCTCACGATTGGATGATGCCAGTAGTCAAGCGCAAGATGCATTAGACGCATATCATGCTATCAGTCATAAGGATGATAAAGGTACCCAAACAGCGCAGCCAGTATTGAGTGTTTCAAGCTTATTGACTGATTTTATCGCGTATGATCGCCGTGTGCGCCCTGACAAAATAGCCGAGCTTGAGAGAGAGCAGGCCAAGCTAGAGCAGCAACTGAATAACATTGGCGCAGTGAATCTGGCAGCTGTGGCAGAGTTGGCAGAGGTGAATGAACGTTTAGAACCGCTTGCGCAGCAGACGGCAGATATCACCGATAGTATGGAGACGTTGCTCCAAGCCATTGCGTCTATCGATGAAACGACGAAAATGCTGTTTTTACAGACATTGGAGGCAGTCAATGTTGAGCTTGCTAACTTGTTTGCCAAAGTTTTTGGCGGTGGTCAAGCCAGTTTAACGTTAAATGTAGATGACGCTGCAGATGATACGCCTACATCAGAGCAATGGCGGGCTGGGCTGACATTGATGGCACAGCCAAAAGGCAAGCGTAACAGTCGTCTCGCTGTACTGTCTGGCGGTGAGAAGACACTGACAGCACTGAGCTTGATTTTTGCGATATTTAAGCAACACCCAGCACCGTTTTGTGTATTAGACGAAGTCGACGCCCCACTTGATGATGCCAATGTCGCTCGTTTTACTAGTCTCATTCATGAGTTGGCAGAGGACTTGCAGTTTATCTTTATCAGTCATAATAAATTGACCATGCAGATCGCTGATGAGCTCAAAGGTATCACGATGCCAAACGCTGGTATTTCGACTTTAGTGAGTGTTTCATTGGATGAGGCAGCACGCTATGTTGCTGATTAGTACAAATAGTACAACAGATGGCCATTGTCAGTGGTATAGTCAACGCTGAAATGGTAACGTTACAAAACCATATCGAGCTGGTGATAGACGGTGACCATAGTGGTGACGATATTCATTAGCCGTGCTAAACTATTGCCATTTATTCACTTTTGTGTATTTTCTCTTTGTCATATATTAGGATGTATCTATCATGACCGCTATTCAGTTTATCTTGATTGCCATTGCTGCATTCATCGTGCTTGCAGGGCTGTTTATGGTCATCCGTGGTTTGAAGCGCCGCAATGGTGCTTCGATGACTGAGGTCAATTATGACAAAAACGGTATTCCAATCATACCGCGACACGAGCGTGATATCGTCGAACAACCAGAGGCAACAGAAACGGTTGCTGGTGAGACGAGCATCGGTCCTGATCGTGAGAACCTAAGCGCAGTAATGGAAAACGATAAGCTGCCTCGTACCGACGCCGACGCCAACATAGCGAAGGATGAAGACGTAGCTGATCACGATATCGGTAGTCATAAAACCGATACAAACTATGCAGGCTGGCAAGTAGATCAGCAGCGTAGCGACGATGTGAAGTTTGCCGAAAATTCTGAGCAAATGCATATCGAACAAGAGCCCGACGCGTTTTCCAGTCTTGTATCCGCTACAGACGGGTTAATGCCTCCGATCGA
Source organism: Psychrobacter sp. (assembly GCF_030457785.1). Classification (GTDB taxonomy): domain Bacteria; phylum Pseudomonadota; class Gammaproteobacteria; order Pseudomonadales; family Moraxellaceae; genus Psychrobacter. The sequence goes on from NZ_JAKDUI010000001.1 coordinate 32,553, forward strand.
TATAGCACAAGAGCAAGGCTTTGACGACAACAGCCCAATACTTGATCAGCACCTATCAGCACCTGTCGATGCCAATCAAAACAGTCCATTGATCAATGCGAAAGACAATTTAAACCTCACTATTTTACCGCACCAATACCAAGATGGCGCTGCTTCTGTCATACGGGGTCGTGATTTATTGGCGCTCGTTGACAAATATGGTCTACGCTATGGTGAGATGAATATGTTCCATCGCTACGAGGAAAAAGACGGAACGGGTATATTGTGGTTTAGTATGATGGGGATCACGGATAGTGGTATCGCGCCTTTTGACCCGCATACTGTGGCGACTAATAACTACAACGGTCTTGTGGTGTTTTTATCCTTACCTCATCCAAAAGCTGTACGTGGTTTTGATGGTATGATGAGTATCGCTTATATGATGGCCAGCGACTTAGACGCCATTATACTTGATGAAGAAAACCAGCCAATCACCCACGAATACAAGCAGCAGCTGCGCATCCAAGTTCGAGACTATGAAGCGTAAAGCTGCAAAGCTGAAGCAGATTAAAAGCTAGCATTACTACTAGGTTTGCCACTAAACGTGGATTTATTCTACTGTCCTAAAATAAATTGATCGTTTTTAATGAGCCAGATACCGCACGTATCTGGCTTTTTTGTGCGTTGAGTATGGAGAGACGATATTAAGATAAGGATAAACAGCGATTTTAAATGATTTGCCTTTTGATTTTCTGTAAATGGGTATCCGATTATCCTGCAAACTTGTTATGATATCGGCATCTTGAACCGCAAAGACGCTGACTATGACTGACTCAATCTCATCGACCACCGATCAACCAATCGTCAACCCAGACACTATAGCTAAAAAAACGTTGGGCGCTGCCACTGACAATACCGAAGGCAATACTGAAGACAGTGTCGAAGGCAGTACTGACAACAATATCGTTGCCCAAATGCGTACGCTCATTGAGGCGCTGAAGACGCACAACTATGCTTATTATGTGCTAGACAATCCCGTCTTAGATGACAGTGAGTACGATCAGCTGCGCCGCTCATTGGTTAAAATCGAGACGTCTCATCCAGAGCTGGTGCAGCCTGATAGTCCGATCAATCAAGTCGGTGACATGCCGCTCTCTGCTTTTACGCAAGTGACTCATGATATTCCGATGCTATCGCTTGGTAACGTCTTCGACTATGACGATTTACATGGCTTTATGCGCCGTGTGAATGACCGTCTCAATGATGCGCAGCAAAACCCCGAATACGAAATGGAGCTGAAGCTCGATGGTCTAGCCGTATCTCTCAAGTATGCGCATGGCAAGTTTGTGCAAGCAGTCACTCGTGGTGATGGACAGACAGGCGAGGATATTACCCAAAATGCCAAAACTATCCGCAATTTACCCTTGTGGCTCGCTGCTGCGACCGATATCGAGCTGCTAGAAGTCCGTGGCGAAGTATTGATGCCAAAGGCAGGCTTTGAGCGACTGAATCGTTTGGCGTTAGAAAAAGATGAGAAAACCTTTGCTAATCCACGTAATGCCGCAGCAGGTAGCTTACGCCAACTTGATCCTGCTATTGCTGCCAGTCGTCCATTGGCTTTTTATGGGTATTCAGTCAATCAAGGACTGCCTAACACCATCGATACCCAGTCAGGGGCTTTGGCCTGGATAAAAGAGATTGGCTTTACAGTCAGTGATGTCGAAGTGGTGAAAAATCCTCGTGCTGCGCAGCGTTATTATGAGTCGGTGACCGAGACGCGTCATGATTTGCCATTCGAGATTGATGGCATGGTGATTAAGGTGAATAGTCTCGCGCTTCAGCAGCAGATTGGATTTTTATCTCGTGAGCCACGCTGGGCGACCGCTTATAAATTCCCTGCCGAGACGGTGATGACGCGCTTGCACGCGGTAGAATGGCAGGTCGGACGTACCGGACAAATCACACCAGTCGGTAAATTAGAGCCCGTAAAAGTAGGTGGCGTGACCGTTAGCAATGTCACGCTGCATAACTTTGGCGAGATTCAACGTCTCGACGTGCGTGCCGGTGATACGGTGAGTGTCCATCGAGCGGGTGATGTCATCCCCAAAGTTACCCGCGTTTGGCACGAGCAGCGCCCATCTGATAGTGACGCTGTGACGTTGCCATCCACTTGTCCAGTGTGTGACTCGCCTGTGGTGTTGCCAGAAGGTGAGGCACTTGCTCGCTGTACTGGTGGGCTGTTTTGTCCTGCTCAGCAGCAAGAAGCGCTTATTCACTTCGTTTCACGCCGAGCCATGGATATTGATGGTTTGGGCGAGCGTTGGTTGATTAGCTTTTTTGAGCATGGTTTGATCAAGACCGTGGCTGATATCTATCAGCTCCAGCATCATACGGACGAGATGATTAACTTTGAGAAGTTGGGCGAAAAGTCAGTACAGAACATCATCAACGCTATCGATGCCAGCAAACATACCACCCTAGCACGTTTTATCTATGCGCTAGGCATACGCGGTGTGGGTGAGGGCACTGCTCAGAACTTCGCGCAGTACTTTAGCGATTTAGATAGTCTTATGAATGCAGACATAGAAACATTAATCAAAACGCCAGATGTCGGAGAAATCACTGCTGAGTTGACTTATAAGTTCTTCCGTGCGCCGCACAATATCGAAGTCATCGATCGCCTACGTGCAGCAGGTGTGTATTGGAACAAGGTCGAACAGCTCGCATCAGAAGGACTGCCACTCGATGGGCAAACCTGGGTCATCACGGGTGCGCTCGATAGCATGGCGCGAGATGAAGCCAAAGCCAAGCTACAAGCATTGGGCGCAAAAGTCTCAGGCAGCATTTCTGCGAAAACCACAGCATTACTAGCAGGGGATAAGGCTGGCTCTAAACTCACCAAAGCAGAAAAACTCGGCGTCAAAATTGTGGCTGAGGAAGAGTTTTTGGCGATTTTGAAAGAGGTGTGAAAACGTAGAGTATGAATGATAGAGTGGGTTGGTAAAAGTGAAACCCACCGATGTTGCACTCAACGGATAACTATTCTAGCTATTGAAAACTTGCTTTAAGAAACTAACTTTTTCATTTGGTGGTGTGTCAAAAAGTATGCTGATTAAAACTTGAACAATTTTTGAAGCCTTGAAAGCCCTATAGAATCAGAGAACTTAGCATAGATTTCTTATTGACTTCTATCGCCAGCATACTTTTTAGAACACCACCTAAATATGCAACCTATGCAGGCTCATACTTGCCTCGTGCAAATAAATTTGCCACTCGGCCCGTAAAACAAGCTGTCATTTCTGCGTCAGCGATGAGTTTGTTGTATCCAGAAACAGAGATTTCAGGATATTCTCGCGAGCAATTTTTACTAGATCTTGTTCAAGAAGCTGTTGCAGATATTCGTAGCTGCTTTGATAACGGTGCTCATCAAGTTCAAATAGATTTCACAGAAGCTCGGCTTGCGATCAAACTTGATCCCTCAAAGCAATTATTGCAGCAGTTCATTGATATTAATAATCAGGTTTTGTCTCATTTCACGGAAGCAGAACGGAAACGAATTGGTTTCCATACTTGTCCTGGTGGAGATCATGATTCAACCCATAGTGCAGATGTTGAATATGGCGAGTTAATCCCGCTATTCTTGACGCTTAATTCAGATAATTTTTATATGGAAATGGCTGGCGAAGAAAATCCTGAGAGCGCCTTAAAGATCATCGGTGATAATTTACGCCCGAATCAACGTATATATGTTGGGGTTATCGATGTCACTGACGCCCAAGTTGAGTCTGAAGAAATCGTGTGTGAGCGTGTGTTGCAGGCTGCAAAATATATTCCACTCGAACAACTGGGTACGACAGATGATTGCGGCTTCTCTCCATTTAGCGATGATGTAGCGACAAGTCGAGATACTGCTTTTGCAAAAATTTTGGCTCGGGTTAAAGGGACAAAGCTGGCATTTGATAAATTGAATCAAACACACATAACAAGATAATCAACTGGACGCATGACGGTTGTTATTAGAGCATTTGTGCAGGTGATGATGTCGAGCTGCTGATCAAGTAAGCGGCTCGTGCAATCCCATAGGTTGACCACTACACCAAGCGAAAAAATCAGCAGATTGTAGGAAAAACGGTAAATTGTCGCTAAACATTCCATAACTGAATAGACCTTCATAAACGTCCTGTGGGCTCAGTGAGTGATAGTGTTGATAATATGATTTAAACATCGACTTCCTTGTCTATATAAATTGTTTAGTGAAATCACTATTAGTTTAGGGAGGTAAAACCTAACTTCTACTTCACCATCTCACCATGCGCCTTCACATCATCTTTCTTACCATCTGGCACAATCTCAACAGGTAGCACCAAGCCTTTCGCGAACTCATCAGACAGCACATAATCATAGCGACTGGCAGCGACATCAGGTGTGGTATGGATGATCAATTTTATATCATTGCCATCGTCTAGCTCATGTGAGACATAGGTTTCACTCAGTTGATCCAAGGTTTTAGACAGTGCCTCGTTGCTGGCCATACTCACCGTCAGATTGTGCTGAGCAGTGGCAGCGTCCACATCGAAATACTCTGCATAATCGAGGACGTTTTGACTGTCGAGTGCAAATGGATATTGATAATCAGCTCGTTCTGCAGGCTCTTCACCACTCGCGACTATAGACCAGTCTACTGTATCTGCATCACTCGCATTGCCAGTAGTTGTGGTCGTATTCGTCGTGCCTGCTGTTTCGGAGGATATATCAGAAGACGAATCAGAAGTTTGGTTTGTCGTTTCAGTACTGTTATCGCATCCTGTTAGCGCCCAAATACCGGCAGTGGTGATTACTAGTAGATTCATTAAGCGCTTACGCATCGAGTTATCCTCTGTCTCATTGGTTATAAGTTTTTTGTCTCAGCACTATTTTGACAGTTTTTGTGCTGCTTCTCTAGGGAAGTAGAGTAAGCAAGCGCCTATGTGGCGCAATTTCATCATAACAAGAGTGGCGGGGCAGTTATTGTGTACCTAACAAGCATAAAAAAAACAGCCACCAAATGATGACTGTTTGATATTGCATGTGGCTAGCATTTGTTAATCGTTAGTCTGCTAGATGTCACGGCTGTTTCGGCAAGTGACATTGTATTCTGTGCCACTCGCCCATTTCATAGCCAAGACAGCTTCGTTACCTTTCATGTGCCACGCGTAAACGACTTCTGGGTTTGAGTTGTTGGTATAACTTGCTACCTCACCGTTGACTTGACCATTCAATATGATGGCTTGTTTATCCCATTCCACTGCAGGAAGGGTAGCATTAAGCATGACTTGTTGTTTGTTGATAGATTGTTTTGCCATGACCATACTGTCATCAGTACAAGTGTACGGCGTTGGCGCCATACGATCGTACGCAGCAGATGGTTGTTCTGTAGCAGGGGTATCGGTAGTAGTGCTTGTTTCTGGTGTGGTCGGTGCTGTGGTGGCACAGGCGCTCAATAGAGCAAGGGCTGGTAGTGCAGTTGCAATCTTAGTGATGGTTTTCATGGTTTTCTCCAGAACTGTCAAATGAATTTGTTTACTTATTCTTAATAGCTTATTTAGTGCATGGTAGATATTTTAGCAAAACAATTCCCGGCAGTGTTAGACATTGTTTGTTACTTTTTTTACCCTGTCACTGAATAAAGTAACTTAATTAACGTTTAAGATTAACGTCTAAGCACATCGACAGAGGATGTGCTTATTATTTGCTACCTTACTTATAGCTATCTTACTTGTATTTGTGAGCTTATTTGGTTTTACGTGGTGGCAGTCCAGTATGCTGAGTTTGGAAGTTGCCTTTACTGACTCGTTTTTTGTTACTTTTATTACCAGTGTTTTTGCCTGCTGTATTAGCGGCATTTTTAGACGGGTGATTACTGCGTTTCGCCGAGTCGTTACCGACACGACTGTTCTTTTTTCGCGCCGATTGATAGCTATTTTGCGTGGCATCACGACCCTCTAGGTGCGCATTAAATGGCGGTATGAGGCAGCCACGGTTTTTGCCTATCAAGTCGCTACGACCCATATCTTGTAATGCCTTGCGCAATAGTACCCAGTTTTTCGGATCGTGATAGCGTAAGAACGCTTTGTGCAATTTGCGCTGCTTGCCTGATTTAACGATATCCATGTCACCTTCACTACGACTGACCTTGTGTAGCGGGTCTTTGTGCGTGTGATACATGGTGGTCGCTGTTGCCATTGGGCTCGGATAAAACGCTTGTACTTGATCTGCTCGGTAGTCATTTCGCTTGAGCCACAGGGCAAGGTTCATCATATCTTCATCTTTGGTGCCAGGGTGGGCAGCGATGAAATAAGGAATCAGATATTGCTCTTTGCCTGCTTCTTGGCTGTACTGCTCAAACATGGATTTGAACTCATCATAGCTACCCATGCCAGGTTTCATCATTTTTGATAAAACGCCTTCTTCTGAATGTTCAGGGGCGATTTTTAGATAACCACCGACGTGATGACTGACCAGCTCTTTGACGTACTCAGGGTCTTTGACGGCCAGATCATAGCGCAGCCCCGACGCGATAAGAATTTTTTTCACGCCTGTGATGTCACGTGCTTTGCGATACAGCTGGGTTAAGTTGCTGTGGTCGGTGAGCAGGTTTTCGCAGATATCAGGATAGACGCAGGACGGTTTACGGCAGTTCTTTTCAATGGTTTCGTCTTTACAGTTTAGACGATACATATTGGCGGTAGGACCACCAAGATCAGAGATGACCCCTGTAAAGTTGGGCGCGGTATCACGAATGGCCTCGACTTCACGCAGGATTGAGTCTTCTGAGCGGTTTTGGATGATACGTCCTTCGTGCTCAGTGATGGAGCAGAACGTACAACCGCCGAAACAGCCGCGCATGATATTGACAGAGAATTTAATCATGTCATAAGCAGGGATACGCGCATTGCCATAGCTTGGATGCGGCAGGCGAGCATATGGCAAATCAAATACGTAATCCATCTCTTCGGTAGAGAGTGGCAGCGGTGGTGGGTTTAACCAAACGTCGATAGCGGTATGCGAGTTGCCTGCGCCACTATTATGACGTTGTACCATCGCGCGCGCGTTGCCTGGATTAGTCTCTAGATGCAGGATACGGTTGGCATGGGCGTAGAGCACGGGGTCTGATTTGACATGCTCATAGTCTGGTAAGCGAATGACCGTTTGTTCGCGAGGTGGCATTTTTAGTTTATGCTTACGCGCTGTTTTTGGTTTATCAAACCCGCGCATTTGTACTACCTGGGTCTCTTCGTCTACCTGATCGGCATTGATGACTTTATTGGTAACTGGCTCGGCGACGAACCCCTGATATTGAGAGGAGATCGAAGACGTCGCTTGTCCAACGGGTGAGTCGTCTGGTTGCTCTTGCTCGATTTTGCAACTATCCACGTCTTCGGTCATCACATATGGGTTGATGATTGGATCAACACGACCAACGGTATCGACATCATTACTGGCCACTTCAGTCATGTCTGACTGCCAATGACGGCGGCTTGGTGTCAGCAGGTAAGCAGTGCCACGTAGCTTGCTCATTTGCTCAAAAGTGTAGCCCTTGGATAGACCATGCACCACGTCGACGATAGCACGCTCAGCATTGCCATATAATAAAACATCAGCACGAGCATCGAGTAGTACACTGCGGCGGACTTTATCCGACCAGTAGTCGTAGTGCGCGATACGGCGCAAGCTGCCTTCAATACCACCTAAGATAATCGGCACGTCAGGATAGGCTTCACGGCAGCGCTGGCTATAAACGATGGCGGCACGATCTGGGCGTTTGTTTGCGACATTACCTGGTGAATACGCGTCATCGCTGCGAATCTTGCGATCGGCAGTGTAGCGGTTGATCATACTGTCCATATTGCCTGCAGTGACACCATAAGCGTAGACAGGTTTGCCGAGTTCCATAAAGGCATCTTTACTCTTCCAGTCCGGCTGGGCGATGATACCAACACGAAAGCCTTGCGACTCTAAGAGGCGACCGATGATAGCCATACCAAAACTTGGGTGATCGACATAAGCATCGCCCGATATGATGATCACGTCACAGGCGTCCCAGCCGAGTGCGTCCATTTCGGCACGACTCATCGGCAGATAGGGTGCAGGCTCGTAGCAGCTTGCCCAGTGTTTGTCGTAATCATAGAGTGGCTTGGTGCCTTGTTTGAAGGCGGTGCGGGCGATGGTATCAGCTGACATGGGCAGACCTGTTAATTAAAGAGTGGCACTGGAGCTGGCTATTATTAAGGGACAATAATAGTGGCTAATTTAAAAGTGCTCATTTTAACATGAATCTAACTCATGATGTGATAAAGGATGGCTGCTAAGTTATTGATAGTGTGGGAGTATCTACAAATAAAAAGGCTCCTAAAATTTAGAAGCCTTCTTGCGTGAATTGTTTTTGGTCGTTCTTTGATTATTTCTGTTTTTCCTTGATTATTTCTTCAATTACTTCTGCTGTTCTCTAATTATTGCTGAGAGTATTGCCGGCTTATTTTGCCATTTAGACAGGGTCTGCTGTGTCCAGACAATCAGTCTAATAGTTGAAGTGGAAAGGTCACCACGTCAAAGGCAAGCGCAAAGGGCAATAAGACCAGTTTATGTGCAGCATTTGAGCCACTGCTAGATACTTGTGTCTGTTCAGTTGTGCTATAAAAGCTCACTGTGTAGGGCTTGGTTAGTGCTTGGTAATCAGATTGGATTAAGCTTAAATTACTGACTTGCGGGTAAAAAGCGCCTTTGACGGGGACGCTAAAACAAAAACGTTGGGCATCGATGCGTTGGTCGCTTTGTGTGGTGCATTCTTGCCCGTTGTTTTGTAAAAAGAATTGATAGTCTGAGCGCTGAAACTCGTCTTTTAGCTTGGCATAAGACAGCTTCATCTCTCCCTGAAAATAGCCGTCGTTATTTGGTACATAAAACTCCATCTCATTATCGACTTGAATGTTTTTTGGTGTCAAATTATTCAGCAGGCTGACCATTTCCGTCCCGCCTTGGGTCAGTACATAGCTGTTTTTTTCACCGACGATCACCATGGTTGCGTTTGGCGTTTTTGGTAATGCTTGCGCTGGACGGCCAAAAGCAACGATTTGATCTTCGGACAACGTGGTTTTTGTGGTATTGGTGCTGCTATGACTATTATTGTCGTTTAATAATGAGTTGGTAGCGCAGCCTGAGCTGACAAGTAATGCTGCGAGTGCTGCACTGGCTATTATTGCTTTTGGGTTTACTCGGTTTAAAGCGATGCGCTTATAAACCTTTTTTTTGGGAGATTTTGTGTTTTTTGTCATGGAGTGGCTTCCTTGTCTGTGCTGAGCGCTTGATGTGACTTGTACGGTTCAATACTAAACGGTGGTTGGTATATGGATTTTTGAGTATGACTCAACGACTGTTAATTAACAATATTCATTAGCATCAAAGGGTGTGGGTTTGATGGCATTAATCCAAGAAGACCTTCAACCTAAGAAGACCCTCAATCCAAAAAGACCTTCGTACCGCTTTTGGTGAAGTTCATGACAAACTGGCTTTTAAAATTGCGCACATTATTCTCGTAGGTGAGCAGACCGGTTGTGAATTGATGGTAGTCCCTCATGTTTTTGGCATTAACCATCAACATAAAATCAGCATCACCTGATACCTCATAGCAACTCATCACCTGTGGTTGGGCGTGCATCAAACGCTCAAACCGATGCTGCATCGATGTGTTTGATCGCTCCATCTCAATCATCACCACAGCGGTCAGCCCGTAGCCAACTTTATCGGGATCGACAATTGCGACTTGTTTGGTTATCACACCAGTGTTGATAAGCGTTTGAATACGCCGCTGTGCCGTAGCAATAGAGACATGAACCCGTTCAGAAACTGTTTTAAGTGGCAGTGATGCGTCGTCTTGCAGCAAGTTTAAAATGGTTTTGTCGATTTCATCTAACGTATGACTCATAGCGTATCGTCCCTAAAAATAAGAGGTTTAAAT
>NZ_JAKDUI010000284.1 GCF_030457785.1 Psychrobacter sp.
AAGTATGAGCATTACCTAAGAAACCCCTACCTCTAAGGTAGTGGGTAGTTCATGAGTACACTCTGAAGAGTTGAAAATGGCCAAATATTTGCCTAGCTGTTATGACCGAAAATGACTATCCTGATAGTATCTGCGGTACTTTTCTTGTTCAACGGCAGTCTGTCTCACTCTTGTTTGGCAGCGGTTTATCTCACTGCTACATGCCACTTTTAAAATAAAGGAACACGGCAATAACATGGTTTTTGGTCGCAGAGTCCCTGATACAAACACTTCGCCTTTCAGAATGCTTTAGGCAGCCAATAAGTTACTCAAGCCCTGTTGGCCGATATCAAGTGCTTGTTTGCTTGCAGGACGATTCTGTTCAAAGCCGTGCAGATGATGATCGACTGCCATCATCACGGTGGCAATACAGGTCAGAGCATTATCTTCGATGTTTTCGCTGCTAGCGACATGCTGCTCTATATACTTAGCTAGCTGACCTAGCATACGGGCAGGCACCGGTTGTTGTAAAAAGCGTAGTGCGCCAGTAACACTGTATAGCATCTCAGGTATGTCTTGAATATCGGCTATATTCCGTTCTGGTTTAGTTAGATACTCATCGATAGCTTGCTCCACATCAGCAATACTGATTCGACTTTCTTGTATCAATGTGTCTCTGGCGGTGTTGAGTTGATGCAATGAGATGTGAGGATTGTTTAAAGGTAAGTAGGTGGGCCCTGGGATGTGCATTTCAGCCATTGCGATAATGGCGTTTTCCGCTTGCATAAGTGCCAATAGTAAATAGTCAAAGTCCTTGGGTGACGGCGCTTGCCATTTGGTAACTGCATCAGCAGCTGCATCTAGGCTGTCGGCTGCATCCGTTAATCTAAGCAAACGTAGCGACGAGCTCAATCTTTTAAGCTCATTGATAATGTTTGCCGTCTGCGTTTCGGCGGCGTTGCTCGAGTCGCCGCGTGCATAACTGTCTACGTTCTCTTTGATAGTATTAATTTGGGTTTGGATAATGGTGTTTAGGGTATCGGTAAGTGTGCGATTGGGGCCAAACAAGAAGCGTTTCATTTGTTCTAGCTGGTCGCTCTCAAGCTGATTATTGGCATATTGCTCACGCAATCGCTCTGCTGATTCATTATCTCGTTGGCAGGCAAAGCTGACCAGATCAGCAAATCGCGTGTCCATAACGGGCAAGTAGCTTTGAAACTGTTGTTCTAAATAAATAAGAGTGTGTTTTTGGCTCAAACTCAGCGGCAGCAGTTTGGTAATATCAGTGACGATAGCAGTAGCAGCTTGCCAAAATAGACGGTTGGACTTCGAAGCGATTAACTCGCAAGCAGCGCTCATAGCATCAAGTTTTTTCTTGTCTTCTAGACTGATGTCACCATCTTTGTTGAGTAGAGCGACGCCAAGGCCACTACGGTAGGCATCTGTCAAAAGCTTGGTATCTAGGCCAAGCTGATGCAAGGGTTGGAAGTTTTTTTTAGGATTAGCAATGGTGATGCTACGGCCACCAAAGGTTGAAAAATAATCGGCAGTGATAGAGGGCTCTTGTATATGTGCTTTTAGCTTATTGATCGTTGGTAATAATAAAGTAGGCTCTATTGACTCTGTCAATAAGACAAATTCAATATAACGATCCAGTGTCATAATGGCTTCTGACAGATCCATAATCAAACTGATATCATTGTTGTCGCCATTATCATAAAGGCGCTGTAGGCCATCGACGATGGCTGTATTTAGTGTCTCTGCGCCAAACAAGGCTATCAGTTTAAAAATGCAAGACAGCTGCTTTAGGACGATGATTGAGTCTAGCAATAAAGGTGCCTGAGTGTTGTCATCGTTAAACTCGCCTAGATGCGTTTCAGTATCTTTGAGCGTCACGATAATTTCATTGTGCAGTAAATGCAGTGATGTGAGGTTAAAGTCAGTGACACTAAGAGCTGGGGCGGTTAACTTCATTTGCGTAGACTGGTCCATAATTATTTTTTCCAGAACGTATTGATAAAACATAATGTCGGGCCTGTGCAGTCTACTATTTGTAGAACATGCACTCGGCTTGCTTGTGATCAGGTCATTTTGGGCCGACTGCTTATTTTGAGCCGACTATAAGAGTTAAACAAGTGTTTTTCTTTATGTTGAACTCTTAATATAGCAATAATCCAAACAATTTTATATAAATAACCCCACTCTCAACTTGAAATAAGCAAATCAAACTGAAGAGGCGGGTTACCAAGT
>NZ_JAKDUI010000285.1 GCF_030457785.1 Psychrobacter sp.
TCGGTCGTTAACTGCTCGTGCTTGGGCGCAACTTTAATTGTTGGGTTTGGTATAAAATAATAGAGAGAATAACAATGACAACACTAAATAATAAAGTCGCGATTGTAACCGGATCATCAAAAGGCATCGGCGCACAGATCGCCATGCTACTCGCAGAATCAGGGGCCAAGACCGTTATTAACTATGCAAGCGATGACGCAGCGGCCAATGATATCGTCAGTCAGATTAAAGCGGCAGGTGGTGAAGCCATCGCCATTCAAGCAGATGTTAGCGATACTCAGCAAGTCGCTATGCTGTTTGACACCACCATCAGTGAGTTTGGCAAACCAGATATTTTGGTCAATAGCGCAGGCATGATGATTAACAAACCCATTGCAGAGACCACTGACGAAGACTTTGATCGTACCTTTGCCGTCAATGCAAAAGGCACATTTAATACACTTCGTGAAGCGGCGGCTAAGCTTAATGACGGCGGCCGTATCGTCAACCTATCTAGTACCACCACTCGTATGATGCTACCCACTTATGGCACTTATTGCGCGACCAAAGGCGCAGTCGAGCAGCTGACCCGAGTCTTTGCCAAAGAGATTGGCGAGCGAGGAATCACGGTCAACGCTGTGTCACCCGGCCCAACAGATACCGAGCTATTCAATCAAGGAAAATCGGACGAAACCATCGAAAAGCTCGCCAACATGTCAGCGTTCAACCGTATTGGTGAACCAGTTGACATCGCCCGTGTCGTATTATTTTTGGTGAGTGAGGAAGCAGCTTGGGTGACTGGGCAAAATATCGGTGCTAACGGCGGCGTGGCTTAACCAATTGCTGCCATAAAGCTGAAAACCAGACCAGCATCACACCACCAAATAAGAAGCCTGTCTTAATGACGAGCTTTTTTTATCTATTTAGCTGATAAATCACCTTTCCGATAAGGTGATGCGCCTCTACCCAGCCCATCGCTGCTTCGCTAGTGCTGGCAATATGATTATCGCCTTTTAGACGCAGGCGCGTGATGTGGTGCTTTTGTGGTCGCCTGTTTGTGCTTTTGGATGCCAGACCGTACTCTAGCTGAGTTATTCGCTTGATAATATGACCATATTTTGGATGGTTTACGGCGACAATATCGCCTACTTTTAGTGTTAATTTATCAGCTAATAAACGCTTGACAGATAGACGAGACAGATATTTATTTGAATCAGTCAATACAGCAGAGGATGGCGTTAAATAAGCATGCCGACACAGCAATACAAAAGCACCCGACTCAAGGGTCGGGTGCATGCTATTACCAATGACTGTCATGATTTTAAGTTTCATTCAATCGTGTTTTAAGCTGCTATTGAGGACACACCTTAGCCTAGCCTAATTTAGGATAAACCGTTTCTACTTTTGGCTCATATGGGCAGACAGCACGGTATGTTTCTACGCCCTTTGAATCCCAAAATGTCTCTGCAAACTCATTGACCAAATCAACCAGTTTTTTGGCAGATTCTACATCGATGTTTTGTTTAGCCGCAGATCCTGCCAACATGATGCTGTGCGTCAATGTATGGATGTTTGGATACTTCTCTAACAGCTCACCTTTGAAGTAATCACCCCAAATAATACGTACTTCATGCTTAACAGATTCAGCATGCTTTTCTTTATCTGACACCAAACGTACCAGCTTGGCTTGATCCGCAGGGCTGTCTGACAAACCGTCAATCTGATGACAGTAGCGTAGTACACTCAACGCAAAAATTTGCGCTGGTGTGCTGTCATAGATACCACAAGGGATATCGCAGTGAGCAGAAACTTGAGCACCATCGAGCTTTGTAAGTAGATCATATAACATAATAAACGTCCTCATTCTCTTATTATTGTAAGAGCTGGCTTATTTGTCTTTTTTCTTGCTAAATTGACGGTATGCAATAAACACAGCAAACGCAACGGCAGCAGCAATAGCGCCATAAAACAGTACATGTACAAGCATGGACTCGTTAGCGCCATGATCGTGTCCTGGATGAGCCATCGCGCTGCTACTCATAAATAGCAAAGACAAAACGGCCATGATAGGCGCTAAAACTGTTTGACCGATATTTTTTGTATTCATAGTTTTATCCATAAGATTGTATGTGTGATTGGGAAGTAAGGTTGTACAGCCATTATTATGGAGCAAATATCAGTAGCATTTCAATAATAATTGGCACCCATCTCATACGCTTCGACTTTAATCTATCATAGCGCA
>NZ_JAKDUI010000063.1 GCF_030457785.1 Psychrobacter sp.
TACAAATACCATAACACTTAGCCATTACCGAAACATTCCTAAAGTGTTATAAATTTACAATCGAACAATCACCCCTAAAAAAAGCCTATCACCCTCTGGGAAATAGGCTTCGCTACAGACTGCTTTGATATACATTTGATGTTATTAATGGAACATTAAGCAACTTCAGCGCTATTTTCATGCGTATTAGCACTTGCCTGCTCAATCTTGAGCAAAATTTCTTTTATCTCAGAGCTGGAAAGATATGTCGGTACTGCATAGGTATCACTGACTTCTTTGGCAGCTGCCTTAGCAATGCTATCGAAGTCACTGCTTTGTATACCTTTGACCGTTGGATCAATGTTTAAAGTAGCAATCAATTCACGCACATCAGCGATGAGCTGATCCGCAACTTCATCGTCACTACTGCTCGCTTTGCCTACTTTTACCATACCCGCTCTCTTAGCAAGTGCCGCCAATCTTTTCTTGCTACCTTGGCGGTTGACGTCGAGGATATAAGGCAACACGATCGCATTGGCACGCCCATGAGGGATACCGTAGTACGCCCCTAACTGGTGAGCGATAGCATGAACATAACCTAGACCAGCCTTGTTAAAAGCAATGCCGCCATAGTGTG
The DNA here is from genome assembly GCF_030457785.1 of Psychrobacter sp. Classification (GTDB taxonomy): domain Bacteria; phylum Pseudomonadota; class Gammaproteobacteria; order Pseudomonadales; family Moraxellaceae; genus Psychrobacter. The sequence continues at coordinate 617 of NZ_JAKDUI010000063.1, forward strand.
CCGCAATGCCCATCTCTTCTCTAGCTTTTAGGTTGGCACCATCTTGATAAGCCAACGGCAGATACTTCATAACAGCCTTGACCGCAGAAGCAGCATAATAATCAGTCTCGACATTCGCGTTGGCACTCATCCACGCCTCTAACGCATGTGTCAATACATCGACACCGGTATCTGCAGTAATGTGAGCCGGCATACCTTTCATGATTGTAGGATCGATAGCGGCCGCTAACGGCACCATTCTTGGGTCGATAGACAGTGCTTTTTGATGTGTTTTCTCATCTGACACTACCGCACCAAGAGTTGCCTCTGATCCAGTACCAGCTGTTGTCGGAATACAATAGAGCGGCACTGATGGTTTTCTTGCTTTAAGAATGCCAATCAGCTGCTGTGGCTGGCATTGGTTTCCTTGCGACATTGCAATCATTTTGGCCGCATCAATGACAGATCCACCACCGATGGCAACAATAGAATCGCATTTTTCCTCTGCATATTGATCTATACCGTTTTCAACTACCGTAAATGTCGGGTCTGGGGTAACACCATCATACACATGGTAACTGATACCTTTACTATCCAAGTAATTAGTGACTTTGGCAGGTATGCCAAGACTATTGAGCACCGCATCGGTGACGATAAACACATTACTATTGTTTTCATTAATGAGCATATCACAGAGCTCGTCACAAGATTCTTCACCTACGAAGAGCATTGGTCTTCTGACAGGAACAACGTAAGAAAAAGCTTTTAGCGCTTTAGCACGAGTCTTAGCAACTGCTAGGTAACCAGCATGCTGTAATGTATTGGTACTTATCAATTTAGAAAGGCTGCGTGGTTGGTTCATGGCTACAAAAATCCTTTTTAATAAAATCTTCAATCGTAATGATTATTTGAGTCAATTTGCTCGTGCTGCACTAGAATTCCTGTCCTGACAGACTCAAGTAGAGCAAATGACCTTCAGACTATTGTACCACTGCTTGTTTTAGCATATCGCAATTAGTGTGAACTACCATGTATTCATTATCATGAATACAGCGTTTTATCTTATGCCTTAATGGCTGTTGTGATTAGATAATACTCGCTTGTAGCAACTTCTGTGCATAAGGATGCTTAGGATTATTAAAAACGTCCTCCGTACGCCCAGATTCTATACAGCCGCCTGCTTTTAGCACCATAATATACTGACATAAAGCACGTACAACTTTTAGATCATGGCTGATAAACACATAGCTGATTTGTAGTTTTTCTTGAATCTCTCTGAGTAGACTAACCACGGTCACCTGAGTGGTACTATCGAGTGCAGAGGTTGGTTCATCTAATATTAGTATGCTCGGTTGCATGATAAGCGCACGCGCTAGTGCCACGCGTTGTCGCTGTCCGCCCGATAACTCGTGAGGATAACGCTGCGCAAACCCAGCAGGCAAGTGAACGGTAGCGAGGCTATCCTGCACGTCGTTTTGGCGAGTGATTTTATCGACGCCTTGTACTAGCAGCCCTTCTTCTACAATTTGCATGACTGTCATACGAGGGTTGATACTGGCAAATGGGTCTTGAAAAACCATCTGGATTTGTGAACGGAAGCGAAGCAAGTCTCTTCTAGACAATGCAGCAATATCTTGCCCGTTGGCGACGATTTGACCTTGTGTTCGTGCTTGGTTGCTTAAAAGCTGAGTTAGGGCAAGTGCTATCGTCGTTTTACCAGAACCTGACTCACCCACCACGCCGAGGGCTTGCCCTTTTTTCATGGTCATGTCGACATCGCTTACCGCATCGAACCAACGCTTAGTGCCGCCAAACAAGCTCTTCTCAACAGGGAACTGTACTTGTAGGTTCGTTACTTTCAGTACAATTGGCTGCTCAGCGTCATCACTACTGGCTAGTGTCAGCGCCTGACCAAAATCTTGCTGAATAAGCGTACGAGTGTATTCTGCACTAGGTTGATGAAAAACTGCTGCGGTTTGACCTTGCTCTACGGTTTGACCTTGACGCATGACGATAACTTCGTCGCTATATCGCCTAACCAGATTTAAATCATGGCTGATTAACACCATCGCCATATTATACTGACGCTTTAACTCATCCAACAGATCAAGTATTTCATGCTGCAGAGTGACATCAAGCGCCGTGGTTGGTTCATCAGCAATTAAAATATCTGGCTGCTGCGCCAGGGCCATAGCAATCATGACTCGCTGACGCTGACCACCAGACAGCTCATGAGGATAACGTTTCAGCTTATCACTAGGGTTGTTGATATTCACATCATTTAGCAAGGCAATGCTTCTATCGTGCCATTGTTTTTTTGGAATATCACTTAGGCGCAATGATTCTGCGATTTGCTTGCCGACTGTATGCAATGGATTGAGGGCTGTCATTGGCTCTTGGAAGACCATGCCAATACGCTTTCCACGTATAGGACGCAGCGCAATGTTGCGCTTATCAATGTTACGTGCATTATTGTTACGCGCATTACTATTAGTAATCGGTAATGCACTCATTCCTGCTGCGTTTAATAGTTGCACATCTCCACTAACGAGCAAACTGCTTGGTAGCAAGCCCAACAATGCGAGACTGGCAATGGATTTGCCAGAACCAGACTCACCAACAATAGCGAGTGTCTGACCTTGGTGCAACTCATAAGACAGCTGATCCACCAAAACACCGCCTGACTCAGTCGTGATGCTTAGATTATCCACGGTCATCATCAGCTTGCCTGCACTGATAGGGTGCTCGCTTGCTGGATTGGATAGCGCGTTATCGATGGTCATATTAAGAGTGCCTCGGGTCAAAGGCATCGCGCAGCGCTTCACCAACGAAGATAAGCAATGACAAGATAAAGGTTAAACTAAAAAATCCAGACAAGGCCAACCACGGAGCATTAAGGTTATTCTTGCCTTGTACCATCAACTCTCCAAGGGATGGTGAGCCAGGTGGTAAACCATATCCCAAAAAGTCTAGCGCTGTTAGGGCAATGATATTAGCCGTTAGAATAAATGGCAGCTGCGACAAACTAGAAGCCAAGGCGTTTGGCAAAATATGCTTGAGCATGATTCGACTGTCCGAAACCCCAAGATTGCGAGCGGCACGAACATAATCAAAATTACGCGCCCGTAAGAACTCCGCTCGTACCAAACCAACCAAACCCATCCAGCCAAACAACAGCATCATCGCAAACAGCATAATGATGCTCGGACTAAATAAGCTGACCAAAATAATAATCATAAACAGCTGCGGCATACCGCCCCACACTTCCATAAAGCGCTGTCCTGCCAAATCCACCCAACCGCCATAATAACCCTGTATCGCACCGACGATAATGCCGATGAATGCACCAGCCAGCGTCAGCGCCAAACCGAATAATAACGATACTCGCAGCCCATACAATATCCGCGCCAAGACATCACGACCCAGATCATCAGTACCCAACCAGTTTTGACTGTTTGGCGCGGCTGGATATGGAAGACCAAGCTCAACATTCGATGTTTGATCAGCAAAGGGTATGGGTGGCATGACGTAATAGCCTTGCTCATTAATCAGCGTTTGCACCGCAGGGTCTTTATAGTTAGCTTCGGTCTCAAAGATACCGCCAAAAGTTGTTTCTGGATAGGCCGTCAGTACTGGAAAATAATACTCGTCTTGGTATTGCACCAACAACGGCTTGTCATTGGCCACTACATTGGCTGCCATGCATATGACAAATATCACTAAGAACATAATCAGCGATATCATACCAAGTCGATTGCGACGAAAACGATCAAAACGGGCTTGCCAGATAGGACTTAGACGACTGCTTTTTTTTACAGGGATAGAAGACGGGGTCGGGGGTAACGGATGACTAGACATTAGCGCCCCTCAAAATCAATACGCGGATCAATCAAGTGATAACTCAAATCACTGATTAACTGTAATAACAGTCCCACCAAGGTAAAGATGAATAAAGTGCCAAATATCACTGGATAGTCACGCTGTTGAATGGCCTCAAAACCAAGCAAACCCAACCCATCCAGCTTAAAAATAATTTCAATTAAAAAGTTCCCAGCAAAGAAAATACCAACGATGGCCGCTGGGATACCAGCAATAATAATCAGCATGGCATTACGAAACACATGACCATACAAAACCTGACGCTCACCCAAACCCTTGGCACGAGCAGTCAGGACATATTGCTTGCCAAGTTCCTCCAAAAAGCTAAACTTGGTTAAGTAAGTCAAACCAGCAAAACCACCCACAGTGCTTGCTAGAAGCGGCAGAGCCAAATGCCAAAAATAATCTTTCACCTTCCCAACGGCACTCAGTTGATCAAAATTCTCAGATGTTAGCCCTTGCAATGGAAATAAATTCCAATAACTGCCACCCGCAAAAAACACCAAAAGTATCACCGCAAATACAAATACTGGTATGGCATGTCCTACCGCCAGTAGCATGGCCGTTACCTTATCCATCCCAGAGCCATGATGCATGGCTTTATAGACACCCAATGGAATAGCGATCATATAAATAAGTAGTGTGCTCCACAATCCAAGCGATATCGAAACTGGCAGTTTTTCTACGATAAGCTCGGTCACTGACTGACCTTTAAAAAATGACTCACCAAAATCCAGATGGGCGTAGTTTTTTAACATCAACCAAAAACGCTCAGGTGCAGATTTATCGAAACCATACTGAGCGTTTATCGCTGCTACCATCTCTTCAGATAGACCACGTGTACCCTGATAAGTACTATCATTGCCACCTGAACTACCCGCGCCGATATTACCACCGAGCGCATTGTCTTTGGCACCTTGTTCAATGAGCGCCATCTGCTGCTCGACGGGACCTCCGGGCGCTGCCTGAACGATGACAAAGTTGGCCAACAATATCAAAAATAGCGTCGGTAATATCAATAATAATCTTTTTAAGATATAACGACCCATAGTAGCAGCTTCCTAAAATGAACAAATATTACCGTAGCAGAGATGAACAGCTAGCATCTACCGAAAAAAACATATGTTAAAAACCATATTTCAAAGACGATACTTCAGAGACCGTATTTTAAAAATTGTCTTTAAGCTCACGTAGCGCGGCAAATACCGTCAAAGACTTGTCATCTTCGATGTTTTTCTTCGCTTTGACACCTTCTATAACACTAGGTTCTTGCATCCGTAAAAACACATTAACCATGCGTTCATGCTCTAAGGTTACTGGCAATGTGGGCGTGCCATGTGCATTTTTTTCTTCTGCTCGTATCAACGCTTGTTGCATTGCTTCATTGTCGGGCTCAATAGACAAGCCAAAGCGTAAGTTATTCGCAGTATACTCGTGAGCAGGATACAGTAGCGTTTGAGAAGATAATCCATTTAAACGTTTGAAACTGTCGTGCAACTGCTCAATCGTCCCTGTAAATACGCGTCCACAGCCTGCACTAAACAAGGTGTCACCACAAAAGCAATGCTTGTTTCCATCAATATCCAATATGTAAGCCATGTGGCTCGCGGTATGACCTGACACATCCCATACTTGCGCGGCACAGCCCCATGCACTCACTGTACTGCCATCTTTGATGGTCTGATCCTGATCCACGGTATGGTCACTATGCGCCACCACATGCGTCATCGGATAAGACTCTTGAAGCTCTGCCACACCACCAGTATGATCATGGTGATGATGCGTGGTCCAAATCGAAGTCAGCTCCAAATCATGACTATCTAAGTAATCAATAACTGGTTGTGCTTGACCTGGATCAATGACAATCGCTTGCTTGTTGCCGTCATTAATTAATGTCCAAATATAATTGTCATTAAATGCTTTAATTGGGTGTATACGAATGCTCATACAAAATCCTTACCAGTAATTTTTCCTGCTACTTATGTTTTAGATATTTTTTAAATTCTGCTAGTCTAAATGGAGTACAAAACAAGACAGACAATGCACTTGAGATCGATTATCGCCATGTTTAGTTATTGCTTTAAATAGCTGTTTACTCGATTTTCTGCTGCTTTATCCACCCACCAATAGTCTATGCCAACGCTGTTGCTTGGCAAGGTGTCATTGTGACGATACTGATCCCAATAGGCGACGTTGGTACTAGATTTTCCATACATCGGTACCATGTAATGACCAGCACGTAGCAAGCGGTCGAGAACTTTGGTATACAGAACAATATCTTCACGGTTTTTTGCGCTACCTAGTTTTTTTATTACCTCATCTACCACCGCGTTTTTTATACCCGCTGTGTTTCTATTACCCATCTGATCAGCGGCGGCACTGCCCCAAAACCCCAACTGTTCAGCACCTGGGGACAAACTCTGAGCAAATACATCTACCACCATATCATAATCAAACCGTCGCATACGTTCGTAGTATTGTGGGCCATCTACTTGACGTAACGTCGCATCGAACCCTAGACGCTTGAGGTTTCTAATATAAGGCAACAGCACGCGACTAATGGTCTCACCTGTCATGAGAATCTCAATCTCAGCGAGCTCACCATCCGGTTGGAACAGCTTCATATCGCTATAATAAAACCCTGCATCTAACAACAGCTGCCTTGCCTGCAACAACCCTTCACGATTGAAACCACTACCATCACTACGGGGCAATTGCCACTCATTCAACACCCCTTCACGCTGAACTGGCTCAAGCTTGGAAAGTAATGGACTCAATACTTGCATTTCTTCGGCAGATGGTGTGCCCGTAGCAGCCAACTCTGACCCGTGGAAATAACTTTGCAAACGCTCGTATTGACCATGGAATAATGTTTTATTCATCCATTCAAAATCATACGCTGCCGTCAATGCTTGGCGCACTCGTATGTCTTGGAATATTGGTCGGCGCAGATTCGTCACCAACGCTTGCATTGGCACTGGATTTTGGCTGCTGATCGCTTCTTTTGTAATCATATCTGCCCGAGCTGCTGGGAAATCATAGCCAGTCGCCCAATTCGCGGCTTTATTTTCGGAACGAAAACGATATTGACCAGACTTAAAGCCTTCAAAAGCAACTTCATCACTTTGATAATAAACAAACTTAATCATATCAAAGTTATAACGCCCACGGTTGACCATCAAATCACGCCCCCAATAATCGGGGTCACGGACGTAACTGACCGAACGTCCTGCATCGACGCTGCTTAATTTATAAGGACCACTACCCATCAATGGCGTCAAGGTTATTTTTTCAAAATCGGTATCGACAGAAGATTTGGCAAAAACGGGAAACTGCCCAACCGTCAATAAAATCTCTTTATTGTCATCAGACGAAAAGACAAACTTCACTCGCTGCTTATCGACGATTTGAACTTCTTGAATGTCGCCCAAATAGCTGCGAATATACATTGGCCCTTTATTCAATAGCGCATCATAAGTCGCTTTCACATCCGCACTGGTCACGGGAGACCCGTCCCAAAATCGTGCCGCTGGATTGATATGATAAGTAATCCAACTGGTGTCGTCTGGGTCATAGGTGACCTTGCTTGCCAGCTGCGGATACATCGTAAACGCCTCGTCTAGAGAGCCTGTCATCAGGGTATCATACAGATAATTGGTACCAATCATTGCCACCCCTGTGGTCATCCATTTATTGGCACTATTAAAAGTGCCTCGCGCATCCAAGGACAACGTTCCACCTTTGGGTGCTGCAGGATTGGCATAGGGCATAAAGGGTGCGTCAATGAATTCCGTGGGGCTATTGTGACCAAGCGCGGTCGTTGTGACAGGCGCTGCCATACTGGTAGATGCCCAGCCGACGGCAATGGCGAGCAAGACGTTTTTTGTCATGGCAGTTTTTAGCTTCATGGCGGAATAATAGACCTATATACTCAATCAATTTAGGGCGCGCGAAAACAAACGCTGACGGCAAAAAGACATCTTGAAAAATTTCATCATAACAAATTTACGTTTTTTCACCTAATGGTTTGCTGCATTACCTGCCTTTGTTAATGACTATAATTATACGTAATGGACGACAGGTTGTTCTGCCCAAAACACATCGGATCCTGACCACATTAAGTGGTGATAATAAAAAAGACGCCACTCCTAAAAGCCGCGTCTTTTTTATTAATTCTGAGCACTGATTCTAAGCACTATGGTGACTTATATACCATTTACTTCAATATGATTGACTTAGGCATGCTTTTGTTCGAAGGCAATCATAAAGTCAACCAATTGCTGCACCCACTCAAGTGGTACCGCATTATAGATACTGGCGCGCATACCTCCGACATCACGATGACCTTTCAGGTTCAACAGCCCTGCTGCCTCTGACTCTTCTAAAAACACTTTATCAAGGCTGCTGTCAGCCAGAGTAAAAGGCACGTTCATGATAGAGCGATGCTTAGGCGCCACAGGGTTGTTGTAAAAACTGCTGTCATCGATGGTCTTGTATAACAAATCTGCTTTTTGCTGGTTGATCTTACCAATTGCAGCAACGCCGCCCTGCTCTTCCAACCAATCAAATACTAAGCCTGCCAAGTACCAAGAGTATGTCGCTGGCGTATTAGACATTGATCCTTTTTCTGCTTGATGCTTATAATTCATCAACATCGGACACCATTCACTCGCTTGCTCAAGCAAGTCTTCACGGATAATGACAATAATCAAGCCGGCTGGACCGATGTTTTTTTGTGCACCCGCATATATCATGCCGAACTTAGACACATCTATCGGCTGCGACAAAATGCAAGAAGACATATCTGCAATTAATGGTGCGTCGACCTGAGGTGGCTCAAATATCTGTAATCCATGAATGGTTTCATTGGCACAATAATGAAAATATTTTGCTTCTGAATCTACCTGCCAGTCGCTCTGGTCAGGCACATCAGTGAAGTTACTTTCTTGACCTGTTGCAGCCAAATTAATCTTACCAAGACCCAGTGCTTCGTATCGCTTGGCTTCTTTGATCGCTTTTCCTGACCAAGCGCCCGTTGTCAAATAATCACCACGTCCACCATTCAATAGGTTTAATGGAATCGCTGAAAACTGTAGACTGGCGCCACCTTGCAAAAACAACACCTTATAGTTAGCTGGAATATCCATTAACGAACGTAATGTACGCTCTGCTTTTTCAGTGATAGCCACATAGTCTTTGCTGCGATGGCTCATTTCCATCACTGATAAACCACGCCCTTGCCAATCAAGCAACTCACTCTGCGCGCGCTCCAAGACAGCTGTCGGCATGGTGGCAGGACCTGCACAGAAATTTGGTAGACGATGTGTTGTTGTGTTGCTAGTTTCTGTAGACACTGAGATTGTAGACGTGCTTGTAGCCATGGTTGCTATCCTAAATTGATGGGTCGTTTTTGTTATACCAATCCCAAAGAGGTTGGTTCTTTCAAACTTACAAGGCGTACCAAATACAGTACCTCGTAAGCCTGTCCTTTCACGTTGTAGTAGTTTATAGCAGTAATGATGTTTAAGTCTTTTAAGACTTGCTAATTGATGATACAACTAGATAGATATCTGTTCCCAGAACTGACGCTTTAGACTACTATCATCAAGCATTTCATCTAATGTTGGTACACTGGCAAGGTTGCTATGCGCGAGACCTTCGGGTAGCGTTGTTAATGACACAACTTGTACGTCTTCGCTTCTGCCTATCTTAAAGACGTAACCTGCGAGGCTAGCATTGGCAAGCTCAGCCGTATCCATCCCTTCACAAATAGGAAAAGACGTGGTTTCACACGTGATCGATAATGCTTGCGTGATATTTCGCCACAGTTTTTGACTGTCGTTATTGAGCGCTTGAATGTCTACTAGTAAGACCCAGTTTCCGTAACGGCCACCTTGCAAATCGAAAGGCTCTATCTTTTTAGCACTGTCATCGTTACGCGTGCTAGACGCAGAATCCTGTTCGATAGTCTCAAAAGATGGCATTGCTACGGCGTCAACTAGAGGCTCAATGACCTTCTCAATCTGTTGCTCGCTATTCGCAGAGTCACTGTGACCGTCATAAACGTACGAATCAATAGGCGCAGCGCTTGTCGAACTGCCATAGCTATCGTTTACTGGATTTTCTTCGTTTACAGATGAGTGCTTCATTAAAACGCTGCTATCGCCACTATCACCGTCGACACTATCACTGTAAACACTGGTTGGTTGGTTTGCCGTAGCTGATAGGTCGTGATCGGAAGCGTCAGCATTTATCTCTTTGCTCTCTGCTGTCGCTTGATCTAAATCTGAAGTGCTTACACCTCGTGCAGGCGAGCTGGACTGATCGTCATCGGCCACAGAGATATCCGCTATATTTAACCTCGCCGACTCTGGCTGCACCCATTGTTCGACACCCATCATCGCTAGGATCTGGCGTTGCTGCTTACGACGCTGTAATACAATTAGTGGGTCTTGAATATCACTCATGTGTACCTACTGTCCTACTTTATCTATTATGTCCGAGCCTGATGGTCCTGATGACATCGATGACGTTGATGACATTGATAACGTTGGCGCTTTTCACGGATTGACTCGCTGTTTGGTGACTTTTACTGATGGTACTAACAAATGAGGATCAACCAACAAAATGTCAGTCGTCCACTAGGGTGTATCCTCATTTTAAAAAAGCTGCCGCACGCCTAACCATTGCTCCGAAAGTCCCATCAAACAATCATATTCATCTTGACTGACTATCGTATCGTGTAACATAACCGTGTGCAATGTACTAAGCCATTGCTGATAATCATTATAATCTATTTGACTACGCTGCTGTTGTTTCTCTCGATAATTATCTTTGGTCATCGTTGCTGCTGCAACCACCTCAACAGTTGACTGTTCAAAAGCAGGCACAGCATGGATAATACTCAGTAGTTGAATGCTATTTAAATTTTTCACTGTTAATAATAACCATCTTACGTTTGCATCGCTAACTGTGGTGATATCTATGCCGATCAAGCGCGCATGACGCTGAAAATCCATAATATAATGAGCCACGGTGTCATTATTCTGGATAAAAACTGCGCTATCTACCGTCGATGCCATTTGTTCTTCGATATCTTTTGCTAGCCGACATGCAAGCAGGATCAGTACGGATCTTCTAGCCGTGTCTATGCTGGCAAACACTTGCCCCGAAGGATCAAGCTGCGCGCAAATACCTTCCAAAGCACCCGCTAATAACGATCGCCAATCAGGCTGAATACCTGTATCACCATCGTTCGAGCAACTGTCATTCAAGCAATCATCACCCAAAACATCGAAAAATACCGATAAAAACTGCTGTAAATGTAGCGCCTACCATAATACCAATACTGAAGAGGCTGGACGCGCTACAGAGGCTCCTTTTTTGAGTAGGGTTAGAGCTGTTGTCCCATGTTCGGTTAGGGCTTGTTCGTCGGTGAAATGATGGGCAAAACCTTGAGTTAGATCGACGGATAGCTGCTGACCAAATAATGCAAGCAACCCTCGTTGATAGCGTAGCAACATGGTGCGATTTTTTTGCTGCTGCGCATAATATTGATGGTCTCGAGTATGATGCCGATGTTCATTTTGCTGACTTTTACGGCACAATTCATTGACGGTCTTTTCAGACAAATCACGCTGACGCAACTGCCTTACCGTAAAACAAAGCAGTGCACTATCTAATCGTCTATCCAGCGTCGCCACTGTAAACAACAACGATTCATCCAATACATGTGGCAAAAGATTTGGCTGGCTAGCACTATCAGTGTCTAAACGAGGAACCCTTGTATAGTGTATTAAATATAAAAATGTTATAAAATAAAACATCTCAACAAATATACT
>NZ_JAKDUI010000286.1 GCF_030457785.1 Psychrobacter sp.
GAGCCAAATAAAAAAGCCCGAGACGACTGTCTCGGGCTTTAGTTCAGATACTTAGACGGCTATTGGATAACTACTACTGTAAAGAATGTTGCTTATAATGAATTATTTAACTTCTTTATTTAATGGGTTTTCCGATCTTTTTTGTTCGTTTTCTAGATGGCGTTGTTCCCAGTAAGTCGCATTTTTGATGCCGAATTTCTTAGGATCAAAGACGAATCGATTGGAAGTTGTACCACCACCTGCTTTGAGCTGTGCTTCGTAATCTTTTAAGATTTCGAGAGCAGGACGAGACACGAAGAAGATCAGGATAATACCAACGATGTTCAACCAAGCCATCAGGCCAACACCTGCATCGCCAAGACCCCAGATATAACCCGCCGAGTTAAGACCACCATAGGCAACCATCGCCATGATGATAACTTTTACGATAAAGTGACCTGTCTTACTAGCACCTTTGCCCATAGAGCGGGTGAGGTAAGAGATGTTAACTTCAGCAATATAGTAGTACGCTAAGATAGTGGTAAAGGCAAAGAAGAATACCGCAACCGCAATGAATGTACTACCAAACGTACCGTAGACTGACTCCATTGCCATTTGTGTGAACGCTGGTGCATTGATCTCAGTAGTTGCAGCGACGTTTTGCACGATGAACTGGCCATCAGGTAGTGTACCTTGGATATTGTACATGCCAGTAGATAGGATCATAAAGGCGGTAGCAGAACAGACCAATAAGGTATCTACATATACCGAGAAAGCTTGTACTAGACCTTGCTGCGAAGGATGATCAACAGCAGCCGCTGCAGCAGCGTGTGGACCTGTACCTTGACCTGCTTCGTTAGAGTAGATACCACGTTTGACACCCCAACCGATGGCAGCACCAAAACCTGCTTGTGCGGTAAATGCGTCACCGATGATTGCGCCGAACACTTCTGGGATCATGCTGAAGTTGGCAAACATGATGAAGAATGCCAATACGATGTAACCCAATGCCATAAAAGGAACAGCATACTCAGTAAAGGTAGCAATACGTTTGATGCCGCCAAAAATGATAAAGCCCAGTACGACTAACACAACACCTAGAGCCATGATACGAGTCGTGCCAGTCTCTAAGCCCATGAAGTTTATAACTGAACCTTCACCTGCAACTTGCGCCACTGCGTTGATCACGCCGTTTGCCTGCACACCAGGTAAAAATATACCACAAGCGATAATCGATGATATAGCAAACAAGATACCATACCACTTTTGACCAAGCGCTCGCTCAAAGTAATAAGCAGGACCACCGCGATATTCACCTGTGACCAAGTCACGCTCTTTGTAAATCTGACCTAAGGTGGACTCGACATAAGCAGTAGATGCACCTAAGAAAGCGACAATCCACATCCAAAATACCGCACCTGGACCACCGAAACCGATGGCAGCAGCGACACCTGCGATGTTACCCATACCGACTCGACCAGCGAGCGATACAGCTAGTGCTTGGAACGATGAGATGCCGTCATTATCAGGCTTGCCTTTAAACAATAGCCTGAGCATCTCTTTGAATAAGCGCACTTGCACGAAGCGCGTCATAATAGAATAGAATAAACCTGCACCCAAGCATAGGTAGATTAATGCAGGGCTCCAGATGATTCCATTTACTAAGCTAACTAAACCTTCCATATCTATATTCCTAGTACCGTCTCAGAGTGGTGTTGTATGCTAGAAATAGGTCAACTGATTAACTTGATTATTAAAGCTAAGCAGTCAAACTATCTAGTATGGACTGGGCCTGTTATAAGTAAAGTCTCATACATAGCCACTAAGAAGTTGACTGTGATTTTCTGTACTTATCCACTTGGCTTACCAACAATATTCATTCTCTGCATAGCATGGACGATATAGTATTGATAAGGTTATTAGCGGACAAAACAGGCAGTAATACAATTAAATGCTTTATGGAAACAGCATTAAACTCGTGAGAAGCTATACCAGTTGATTACTCTGTTGATGTGGATGATTGAAGTTATTGAGCAAATATTTGATAGTCGGTTGATATCTATACGAAAACCAAAGGTTTGCTAACAGCAATGATGATTACATTTCCACTACCAAATGTATTCAAAACGTACGGCTCCGTAACAGCAATTTGCCATATTTTTATAGGAATTACTAGAATTTTATTTTTTTATGTCACAAGTATATGCGTATTTAGAA
>NZ_JAKDUI010000287.1 GCF_030457785.1 Psychrobacter sp.
ACTTCAGCTGTAAAAAACTCTAACAGCCTTCGCTGTACTTTTTTACTTAGTTTACAACGGGTTATCTTCATAAAAGTAGTCTAGCATAGTGCTTATCTACTACAGCCCCTAACTTAATGAAATATTCTTGATGATGATTACTTAAGGACAAGTCTTAATATCAGCCCAAGGACAGGATAAGTGCATAGCGCTATTTTTTCTGACCTGCACCTGTCTCCACCAAGTAGTTTTTCTTTATTCATATTCATCACTCACTAGCAAGGACGCTAAACCAATGAACCAAACCACCACACCACACACGACCAAAACATCGGCTGCTCACCATATCGATGGTATGGACAACACCAATAAAGACATTACAAAGGCAGCCAAGCCATCGCCGCAGAAGTTTTATGATTTTTACTTAGACGAGCACCAAAACATGGCTTGCCGACGCCTACACTTCGCTGGTAGCAGCTTTGGGCTATTAGGGCTGGCAAAATCTGTCAAGACTCGCTCGCCAAAACCTTTGATTAAAGGAATTGCTGCAGGATATGCTTGCGCGTGGGTCAGTCATTTTTTCTTCGAAAAAAACAAACCTGCGTCGTTTAAATTTCCACTGAAAAGCTTCGCCAGTGACTTTCGCATGTACAGCGATGTACTACGCGGCAACCTAAGTCTCAAAAACCGCAAATACGATAAACCTCGAAAGGGCTAACGAACGACATAAATCATCAACAATGCTTCTATCGAATGCCTCTATCGGTAGCGGCTTAAACACACCTCAACCATATCTTTTGTGATAATAAGTTATAAGTAAGGTTTAGCCACAAGAAAACCAGCCACATTTACCTACCATGGCTGGTTTTTTTGTACAGCACCTAATACGACAGCTGTCTGAGCTACGCTTTTGCCATCTCAGAAAATATCTCATCAGCAGCCTGAATAGACGCTTCGATGTCTGCGTCACTGTGTTTGATAGACATAAAACCGGCTTCGTAAGCAGAAGGTGCCAAGTAAATGCCACGCTCTAACATGCCATGGAAGAAAGTATTAAACACATCCATATCACACTCTGTCACATCGTCAAAATTCTGAGGAACAGTGGTCGCGGCATCTTTGACAAAGAACATCCCAAACATACCACCCAATTTATTGGTGCGTAAGTTGATACCGTATACATCCGCAGCTGCTTGGAAGCCATCAATCAGTTGATCTACTTTCGCTGACAGCTCATCATAAAACCCATCCTCAGATAAGTCTTCAAACATAGCGATACCGGCATGCATCGCTAGAGGATTACCTGATAGCGTGCCCGCTTGATACACGCCGCCAAGTGGCGCGATACAAGACATAATCTCTTTTTTGCCACCAAAAGCACCAACTGGCAAGCCTGCACCAATGATTTTACCAAAGCAGGTCAGGTCAGGTTCGATACCGAAATGCGCTTGTGCGCCACCAAGTCCAACACGAAACCCTGTCATGACTTCATCAAAAATCAATACCGCACCATTCGCTGTACACTCTGCACGTAAGGTATCGTGAAAGTCTTGGCTAGGCACGACCATATTCATGTTGCCCGCAATCGGCTCCAAAATCACACACGCAATCTCTTCACCCCATTTTTCGAAACAGTCTTTAATCGCTTGCGGGTCGTTATAAAGCAGCGTAATGGTGTGCTTGGCAAAATCTGCTGGCACGCCTTTTGACGTTGGCTCACCAATATCGAGCATACCTGAGCCAGCTTTGACCAACAAGCTGTCTGAATGCCCATGATAACAGCCTTCAAACTTGACGATTTTGTCACGCTGGGTGTAGCCGCGCGCCAGACGAATCGCACTCATGGTCGCTTCTGTACCAGAGCTGGTCATACGAATCATCTCAACACTCGGAACGAGATCACAAATCTTGCCTGCGACCGTAGTCTCAAACGGCGTTGGCGTACCAAAGCTCAGACCATCATCGGCGGCTTTTTTGACTGCATCAATCACTTTTGGATGTGCATGACCCAAGATCATAGGACCCCAAGAGCCGACATAATCGATATAAGCATTGTCTTCAGTGTCATAGATTTTGCTACCGTTAGCACGGTGCATAAATATAGGCGTGCCACCTACCCCTGAAAATGCGCGAACAGGTGAGTTCACACCACCTGGAATATGTTTTTTTGCTTGTATAAATAACTGGTCGTTTTTGGTACTCA
>NZ_JAKDUI010000288.1 GCF_030457785.1 Psychrobacter sp.
GTTTGCCTTATTCTTACTTTAAATTGACTACAGTGGTTTTTTAAATTAGCTAATATATACATGCGTATATATTTATTTATAAATATTAAACAAAGACAACTTGGTTAGACTAAATTAAACATAAAACAATATTCATCTGCAAAAGGAAAGATTCATGCCAAACGATATTGAACAAGCTCTTGATAACCTAGTGACCCCTCATGGTAGCCCGGCTTTAAATATTTTATTGCTTGAAGGCAGTATGTTAGAGAACGCTTTGAAAAAAGCAGAAAAACTACCAAGTATCACGATGAGCTCACGAGAGCGTGGCGATTTAATCATGTTTGGTATTGGCGGTTTCACTCCGCTAGACGGCTTTATGAATAAAGCAGACTGGCAAGGCGTCTGCGATGAGATGGAGCTAAAGTCAGGTGAGAATGATGGTCTATTTTGGCCTATCCCTATCACGCTATCAGCCAGTGCTGAGCAAGCCGATGAGCTTGCGGTAGGTGACGAAGTGGCATTGAAAGCCGAAGATGGCGAGATTATGGGTATCTTAACGCTTGAAGAAAAATATAGCATCGATAAAGAGCATGAATGTGAAACAGTATTTGGGACTACCGATACTGAGCATCCAGGTGTGAAGAAAGTAATGGAGCAAGCAGAAGTAAACTTGGCTGGTCGTGTAGAAGTGTTCAGCCAAGGCGAGTTTCCAACAGAATATGCTGGTATCTATATGACACCAACTCAAACTCGTGAAGAATTCGCTAAGAAAGGCTGGAAAAAAGTCGCTGCTTTCCAAACGCGTAACCCAATGCATCGCTCGCACGAATATTTGGCTAAGATCGCCGTTGAAATCTGCGATGGTGTGATGATTCATTCATTACTCGGGGCTCTAAAGCCAGGTGACATCCCTGCCGAAGTGCGTCAAGAAGCCATCGGCACACTAATCGATAACTACTTCAGAAAAGATACGGTTATCCAGTCAGGCTATCCGCTTGATATGCGCTATGCTGGCCCTCGTGAAGCACTACTGCATGCACTATTTAGACAGAACTATGGCTGCTCTGAGTTGATCGTTGGTCGTGACCATGCGGGTGTTGGTGACTATTACGGTGCGTTTGATGCTCAAGATATATTTGATGAAATCCCTGAAGACGCACTAAAAACCAAACCGATTAAAATTGACTGGACGTTCTGGTGTGATGCGTGTCAAGCGATGGCCTCAACCAAGACCTGCCCACATGATGCTGAAAATCACGTGAAAGTATCAGGTACGAAGCTTCGTAAAGCCCTATCTGAAGATCAGGATGTACCTGGTAACTTCAGTCGTCCAGAAGTGCTACAAATCTTGCGTGATTATTATGCAACAATCGCTAAAGAAGACCGTGCTAAGGTTGAGTTGAAGGGTGCTTCGGCTAAATAATATGAGCGACGTGTTAACTGCTGTCCTGCTTGGGTAGCAGTTAACATAAGGCTTGTTGAGTAAGAGGTAGTTCAGTTTTTGTGAGGCGTGACTGCGATATAGCGCACGTGCTGGGTAACAAAACGCCTAACAACCAATATTTGAGTATGTTCAATGAGCACTAATATAGATAGTTTTTTGACAACCTTAAAGAAGACTGTCGATAATAATGAAACGTTTACTGATAGGCTGGTTTTGGAGCATTATGCTTGTCAAATATCAATGATAGATTATCAAAAACCATTGGTGTTTACTTTCGATAATATGACTACTGCTAATTCTGCTGAAAGTCTTGCAGAGAGAACCGGATGGGGGAATGATTTTTTAGTGGGTTTGGGTTATAACGTATGTTCGTTTATAGAGAGCGATAGGTTCCGGTGGTATCGTCATGAAGAGTTTTATCAGTTGGTAGAGGCGATTAGTGCCAAGCGTGTGTTTCAAAAAATGGCGTAGCGAATCAGCTATGGCGGTTCAATGGGTGGCTATGCTGCTTCAGCATATGCCAGTGTACTTGATGCAGATTTAGCGATACTACTCAATCCCATATCTTCTTTAAGAGCCGATGCCACAGCCTTTGAGACTCGATTTAAAAACCCTAAATTAGCTGACTGGCAAGGGCGTTATAATGATGGTGTAGAGGGCGTTAAAGCAATAAAAAGCTATATTGTTTATGATTCTTTGTTTGAATTAGATGCAATACATGCCAAAAGATATTTAAGTGCAAGTAATACCA
>NZ_JAKDUI010000064.1 GCF_030457785.1 Psychrobacter sp.
TAATAGTTAACGACTATTTTAAGGACTATGTGTAACTGCATATTGTTCTCTTAGAACCCAAATCAACCTTCTATGTCCCCTTTACCTGATAGCCGAGTATTGCCATGATCAGTTTTTATCTAAATGGGAAGTCTTGTGAGATTACCCACCTAAACCCTAATACAACCGTTCTTGAATATTTGCGCTTGCACGAACGACAGACCGATACAAAAGAGGGCTGTGGTAGTGGTGATTGTGGTGCCTGTACGATCATGGCGCAGCGGTTACCCGAGAGTAGTAGTGAGGCTGTCAAACCTTCGCCATTTTTCACTCTAAACTCATGTATTACCCTGCTGTCACTCATGGATGGTCATCATCTTATGACGGCGGCTTATCTAGCAGACAATCCTGACAATCACCCCGATCGTGCTACCTTGCACCCGGCGCAGCAAGCGATGGTCGACTGCCATGGTTCGCAGTGTGGTTTTTGTACGCCTGGATTTGTCATGTCGCTTGCTAGTACTTATGAAAATCATCGTCTACAAGCAGAGGCATCTGGTTCGACAGACGAGTTGAGTTACGATGAAGTCGTTGCTTCAATAGCTGGAAACTTATGCCGATGCACAGGTTATCGTCCTATTGTAGAGGCAGGTTTGACAATGGGTCAGATTGGACAACAGCGAGACGCTGCGCAGGAAATCGCAAAAGATCTAACGATAGACCTGGCGACAGATGCGATGAAAACCAGCCACACACCTGCTGCGACAGCGACTAATGCACTCGAACCTGTCCTGACTCAGAATGCGCGCCAATTATTTATGCCGCAGTCTTTAGAGGATTTTCATCAAGTATTAGCTGCCAATCCAAGTGCGACTATTTGGGCAGGCGGTACAGATCTGGGGCTGAGTGTGACGCAGCACTTGGTTGATCACGACGCGATTATTCAGCTATCAGCTATTGATGAGCTCAAATCATGGACGCTGACAGATCCTGATGACACACACGCCAAAAACAACTCGTTGAATAAATCATTGGTACTGGGTGCGGGGATGACCTACAAAACCATGCTGCCTGTCTTAGAGCAGTATTTCCCTGAATTCGCAGCGTTATTCGAACGTATTGCTTCTCCACAGATTCGTAACATGGGCACGATCGGCGGCAATATTGCCAACGCATCACCGATTGGAGATCTTCCTCCTGTGTTGTTGGCATTAGATGCACAAGTACATCTGCGCCATTGTGATGTAGCCAATCACACGACTGACAATCAAGCATCATACACTGACGAAGTATTGCCTCTGTCAGAGTTCTTCTTAGACTACAAAAAGACCAAGCTGCGTGCAGGTAGTTATGTTGTGGCTGTACATATACCATTGATGCAAGCAAATCAGCATTTATATATCTATAAAATCAGTAAGCGTTATGAGGATGATATCTCTGCCTGTTTACTGGCAGCAAAAGTTGATGTTGCCGCTGACAATATGACGATTGAAAATGCTAGATTGGGGTTAGGTGGCATGGCCGCGATACCTTTGTTGGCCGAAAAAACTCAGCAGGCATTGATTGGACAGCCTGTGGCTGTAGATAGTTTCTTAACTGCCGCGCAAATGCTGCCCATGGATGTCTCACCAATGACGGATGTGAGAGCCAGCCGTGAGTATCGTATGCATGTAGTACAACGATTGCTGGTCAAGTGCGGCAAACAGTTGGTCGTGGATGTAGAGCCCGTAAGCGCCTAATACCTCTGCATTATTTAGGTTGTGTCACCAATTAGCCCATTTAAAAATGACTGCTCAGATTGAGGACACGCCCTATAGCATCTTTCACAATAAAGCGTTAAACATACCGTCAAATAACCAAGAGCCGAATGCTTAGGTGATAAATTTGGCTAAAAACATAAGAGAGCGCCAACATGAGCCACCATTCTTCATTACTTGATAGCAATAGTAATCGCCGCGTACGTCCACCCAAAAACAAGATTGGTACTGGTGCAAAACATGACAGTGCTATTAGTCATGTAATGGGTACAGCCACTTATGTCGACGATATAAAGAAACCTCAAGACACCTTGCACCTAGCGATTGGTAAAAGTGCTCATGCTCATGCTCGTATAGTGAGTATGGATTTGAGTGCCGTAAAAACTGCCGATGGGGTAGTAGACGTTATTACTTTTGCAGATATACCCGCAAAAACTGATATCGGTCCCGTATTTGATGGCGATCCATTAATGGTGGATCAAATCACCGAGTATGTGGGTCAGACACTATTTGTCGTCGTTGCCACCAGTCATCGCGCTGCCAAAAAAGCCACATTAAAAGCGGTTGTCAATTATGAGCCATTAGCAGCCATACTCAGTGTCGAAGAGGCATTAACACAATCGCAGTTTGTCCGTCCTAGCCATTTCATGTCACGAGGCGATGCAGCTACTGCGCTTGAGAAATCTTCTACTCGTATTGCAGGTCATATTCATATGTTGGGCCAAGAGCACTTTTATCTCGAAGGTCAAGTGTCATATGTCATACCTTGTGATGACGGTGGCCTTGAAGTTTATACCTCGTCGCAACATCCAAGTGAAGTGCAGCAGTTGGTTGCTGAAGTGGTTGACCTGCCATTTCATGCAGTGACAGCCGTAGTACGTCGAATGGGTGGTGGTTTTGGTGGCAAAGAAACGCAAGCGGCGGCTTGGTCGTGCTTATGCGGTATCGTTGCTAAACGCCACAATGTACCAGTGAGCATGCGTTTGGATCGCCAAGATGACATGGTAGTGACGGGAAAACGTCACGAATTTGCCAACCGATATGAGGTCGGTGTCAACGATGAAGGTCAGATCCTTGGCGTTGATATGCAATTATCAGGGTTGTGTGGTTATTCACCCGATTTGTCTGATGCTATCGTTGATCGTGCGATGTTCCATTGTGATAACGCTTATTATTATCCCGCGGCACAGATAGCAGGTCATCGCTGTAAGACGCATACTGTTTCTAACACCGCTTATCGAGGTTTTGGTGGTCCACAGGGGTTATTGACTGCTGAATATATGATGGACCACATAGCCTATACTTTGGGTAAAGACCCATTGCAAGTACGCTTGGCAAATTTATATAAAGAAGGTCAAAGTACTCACTATGGACAGCCGATTGAGCATTTCGATTTAGCAACCATCATGCAAACGTTGGCAGACGATAATGACTATGACAAACGTCGTCAAAAAATCATAGAAGCCAATAAAAAGGCTGAAGATGAAGATAGCGATAAACGCTATGGTCTGGCATTGACTCCTGTCAAATTTGGTATCTCATTTACCGTTCAGCATTTGAATCAAGCGGGTGCATTGGTACATATTTACACTGATGGCACGATTCAGATCAATCATGGTGGTACGGAGATGGGTCAAGGGCTGTATGTAAAAATCGCCCAAATTGTTGCTAATGAATTCGAGGTAGATCTAGACACCGTCAAGGTAACAGCGACTCGCACGGATAAAGTACCGAATACTTCACCAACGGCTGCGTCATCTGGGACAGACATCAACGGTAAGGCGGCACAAAATGCCTGTATTACCGTGAAAGAACGTTTGATTGAGTTTGCCGCCGAACATTTTAAAGTTGGTGCTGAAGACATCACGTTCGCCCGAAACCATGTCCATATCAGTGACAAAGAAACGCTAACATTTTCTGAATTCGTACAATTGGCCTATCAGCAACGAGTTAGTTTGTCTGCTACTGGCTATTATAAAACGCCTAAGATTTTTTATGATCGCTCCAAAGCATGGGGTCGTCCATTCTTTTACTTTGCACTCGGTGCATCTTGTGCTGAAGTTGAAGTCGATATATTGACAGGCGAATATACAGTATTGCGCTGTGACATCTTGCATGATGTTGGTCAGTCGATTAATCCAGACATCGACATCGGTCAGATTGAAGGTGGCTTCGTTCAAGGGATGGGCTGGCTGACTGCGGAAGAATTAATTTGGGACAAAAAAGGAAGGCTTGCTTCCGATGGTCCTGCAAATTATAAAATTCCCACTGCTCATGATTTGCCAAAGCAATGGAGCGTCAAACTGTTTGATCGTAAAAATGAAGAACAAACCATTTATAACTCTAAAGCAGTTGGTGAGCCGCCATTTATGTTGGCCGCCAGTGTTTGGTGTGCGATTAATAACGCCGTCGCAAGCGTGGGAAGCTATCAAAAGAACCCAGAGCTAACCATGCCTGCGACGCCAGAAGCCGTATTAAAAGCGGTGATGCATCTGCAAGGTGAAAAGTGGGAAGTTTCTGGAGGCATGGATGCTGAAACAGTTGAAAGTCTGACACCAGTTGATGATAAATGTGATATTGATGATGATCGAGTACAGCCACAACAGGTGTCTCATAGTGAAGAGGTCGATGTGCCGACGACGAAAGGCAAGCTGACTGATGAGCAGTCTGAAGCTATCAAAAAGCCCAATGTCTCAACGGCGAGAGGTCCTGCACACAGTGAGTAATGCCGCTACATTCAAAACAGCATCACTATCATCTACTGTATCTGCCCCGACACGTTGGTATGACGGATTAGCCGAATATCAACAGCGTGGTGTGGCACACGTTTTGGCTACTGTCGTCGCTGTTAATGGGTCAGCACCTAGAGCGCTGCAATCTAAAATGATTATCACGCTTGATGGATTCTGCGACACATTAGGCGGTGGTAGCCTAGAACATGATGTAACGATAACGGCTAGGCAGCTTCTAAAAGGTGAGTTAAATAGCGGTGACGCTAAAGACGGCAAGCCACTAAAACAAGGTAAGTCTGAAAAAGCACATGCCGTACGCCGCGATGCAGTCTATACCAAACATTATCCATTAGGTGCTAAGTTAGCACAGTGCTGCGGTGGTAGTGTCACTGTCATGTTTGAATGCTTTAATGTGACACCGCCTATGTCGCTATTGGTGTTTGGTGCAGGGCATGTAGCAGCGGCACTGATGACATTACTTGCAGAGCTGCCATGTCAGGTAGATTGGTTAGACAGTCGTGCTGAGATGTTTGATCGTTACTTAAAAACTGATGCAGAAAACACCACAGAGGCCGATATCGGCATCGCTAGGAAGCAAGCTATTTATCAACTGCCTGCGCATATCCGCCCACATATTGATGAAGATCCTGTTGATTTTGTAAAACCGTTTATTGCAAGCAATCGTAGCAACCCATCTATAAAAAAAGGTACTCAGCAGTTTATTTTAGTCATGACTCATGATCATAGTCTTGATTTTGACCTGGTGCGTGCCACATTGGACGCCTGCTTAGACATGGACAAGGGCATCAATGCTGATGTACGCAATACAGAGCGAGAATCTAACTTTGCTGTCGGTAACGGTCATAATGGCAACGACCATGTAGTATCAGCGATGCCTTATCTTGGTTGTATCAGTTCTGCCACCAAAGCCAAACGTTTTAGGGATCGCTTACTTCAACGCGGCTATAGTGAGGAAGCCGTGGCCAATCTGACCATGCCCATCGGAATCGATATCGGTGGTAAAGAGCCAATGGCCGTTGCTATCTCTATCGCAGCACAGGTGCTACAGCTGTATAACCAATCATAGAGGTTAATCTATACGAGCTGGCACGCGATAATTTTCATCGGCAGAAAGATTGTTGTCAAAAAGCTTATTGTCAGAGAGCTTATCGACATAATTGTTATCGCTGCGCCGTTAAGCCTTTTATTAAGCAGCTATTTATTAAGCAACTTTGTGTTTGCTAGCTAATGGTGTTTGCTAGTCAATGGCTAAGCGATACTCATTAATTCTGTACCAACACGCTTCAATACGAGACTTGTTATGACTATACATATTTATCAAGCACAACTACTGCATTATCTTACCGAAGATGACTTAGCTGCCAGATCAAATAGTTCAAACACCGCGACAGAAAAAATGTCAAACGTCAGTAGTCTTAATGATGTGACAGTAGAAGAAGACACTAGACTACAGTCTGTTGTTGCTGGCGTGAATGTTTATCCTGAATATATCGCTGATGGCGCTCTCGTGGTTGATGACGTGACAGGTCGTATTTTAAATTATGGTCAGTGTTCTACCATGATGGCGCAGTACAGTGGTGCTAATGGCCAAGCGCATAAACAACCGATACAGGTTCACAATGAGAAAGGCAATATTATCATGCCTGGCTTTATCGATACTCATGTGCATTACCCACAAATAGATATGATTGCGGCTTTTGGGGAGCAGTTGCTTGATTGGTTGAACAACTATACTTTTATCACGGAAGCTGGTTTTGGTGACTCAAAGGTTGCCCATGATACTGCACGTTTCTTCTTAAATCAGCTGCTTGCGAACGGTACTACAAGTGCATTGGTGTTTTCTACCAGT
This sequence comes from Psychrobacter sp., assembly GCF_030457785.1. Taxonomy (GTDB): domain Bacteria; phylum Pseudomonadota; class Gammaproteobacteria; order Pseudomonadales; family Moraxellaceae; genus Psychrobacter. The sequence continues at coordinate 6,339 of NZ_JAKDUI010000064.1, forward strand.
CATCCTCAGTCAGTAGAAGCGTTTTTTACAGAGAGTGCTCGTTTGAATACTCGTATGATTACGGGTAATGTATTGATGGATCAAAATGCACCAAAAAACTTGTGTGTACCAACTGAGCAGGGAATTAGAGATACGCAAGACATCATCGATAAATGGCATGAGAAAGGTCGTCAGCATGTGGCAATTACGCCTAGGTTTGCCATCACTTCAACGCCAAAGCAACTACAAATGACAGGTGAGCTCTATCGCAGTTGTGACAGTGTGTACTTACAAACGCATTTGGCAGAAAATCTAGACGAAATAGCCTTTGTGCGGGAGCTTTATCCGACTCATAAAGGGTATTTGGACGTTTATGATGATATGGGTTTGCTTGGTAGGCGAACCACCTTAGCACATGGTATCTATCTTGAAACGTCTGAGTATCAAGTACTGCGCGACACTGGTACTCAAATAGCACATTGTCCAACTTCTAATTTGTTTTTGGGTAGTGGGTTGTTTGACTTGTCAAAAACTTTGAGCTATACGGGCGTAAGTATCGCTACGGATGTGGGCGCAGGCACCAGCTTGTCAATGCTAACTACTTTGTCTGAAGCTTATAAAGTCCAGCAGTTACAGAAAAACTCATTACCAGCTCATCAAGGACTTTATCAGATTACCTTGGGTAATGCGCAGTCGTTATTATTGGATGATAAGATTGGCAACTTCATGCCCAACAAAGAAGCTGATTTTGTCGTCATAAATATGGGTGGCACTGAATTACTCGAGCGTCGGATGATGCACGCTAAGTCATTAAATGAGAAGTTGTTTGCATTGATGATGATGGGTGATGACAGAGTGATTAAGCAAACGGTTATCGCTGGTGTGAGTCGCTATAAAAAAACGGCTGCCACATAGATAACGATAAACCTATATTTTCAAGGCGCTCAGTGGTTATTCAATGAAGATTTTTATCGAATAGCCACTGAGTTTTTTATTTTGGAATTTTTTTTCACTATTGCTTGCCAGAGATAGGCTGTTAGTCAGGGTAGCCAGCCCACACCCAACCATTTTCTAACCATTCGCTCAGGTCGTCTGAGTCTACGTCTGTGATATCTTGATGTGTTAAGTGTTCACCATTGGCCAGTCGCACCAGTACTTTGGTGGTGGTATCATCTAAACCATCGATACGCTGGCCGTTTGCGTATAGCGTGATGCCATCAGCAGATTGGTTATAAAGCAGACGACTGCTATAGTCGGCTTGTAGCGTTGCGCCGTCGGACAGCGCTTGCATGAGCTCATCAGTACTGACAGTTTCTTCCGGCACTAATGCATCATATTGACGTTTACTGACCACTTCAGAGACTGCTTGACGGATAATTTGGTTGCCTTGTTCGGATTGGAGCATTTGTAAGAGCTGGGTTTTTATGGCATCGATACTGTCGGCTTGCAGCTCTCCTGATGCTTGTAGCGGTTGTGGCAACAGCATTGGTATGAATAAGTCGCTGTCGTTGGTCGCGACATCAGCCATGCTATCGATGATTTGCATTAAATTAGGACGACGGCAACCAAAAGAAAAAGTTAAACAGTCATCTTGTGCAACACCAAAATGCGATAGCTTCGGTGGTACATACAGTACATCACCAGCTTCAAGCACTTCATCAAAAACAATCTCACCCATATCATCAAAAACTCTAATTGGCTCGTCTGCGATGAATTCAGAGTCTTTATCACAGAACTTTCCTAACTGCCAACGTCTAGAGCCATAACCTTGTGCTAAAAACACATCGTAATCATCATAGTGTTTGCCGACTGAGCCACCTTCTGGGGCATAAGAAACCATGATGTCATCGCGCTGCCACTGAGGGATAAAGTCAAATGCTTGCCAGAGTTGACCAAGTTCAGGTGACCATTGCTCAAGGTTTTGAACCAGCACCGTCCAGTGTTCTGGTAAATTCTCAAAGTCTGTTTCGTTGAGTGGGCTTTTTTTAACATGCCACTGAGGCTGGTCTGCCTGCTTGCTAGAGGCTTGGCTCAATAATCGTGCTGAGGCATCTTCTTCTAGTGCAAGCCCTAGCATGTCTTCTGGTTCAAACATATCAATCAGTTGGGTCAAACCTTGCTTGATAAGCAGAGGTTTTTTTTGCCAATATTCGTTTAAGAATTGTTCAGGCGTAATAGAGTCGGGTAAGCAAAGAGGTATAGCGTTCATTGATAAATCCGTATCTGTCTATGAGGTGTAACATTCATGATGATTGCTTTATAGGAGAGGTGTAATAGTTTATGATTATACTCTATCTAATGGCTGCTGTTAGAGCATGCAATTACCTTAGCGCATACTATCAATCGTAGGAATATTATGAAAAAACTACATTTTGTCGTTATCATTGCCAGTGTTTTTGCACTACAAGGCTGTGTACACAAGCTAGTGACTGTCCCCGTTAAAGTCGCTTATAAAACGACTAAAGGCGTGGTCAAGGGCACGGTTGCTGTCGGAAAAGCGGTCATACCTGGCGACAGTGATGACGACGATGATAAGAAGGACTAATAAGACTAAAAATAAAAACCTTGCTCATGAACTATATGTCTTTAGTTAAAAACATAGTGCTATAAGCAAGGTTCGTATTCACTAAAACAGAAAAAGCATCCAAATAGAAGTGATCAGACTTCAGAGTTTCACTAGAGTCTGTTCAATAGACCCTAGTTACTTCCACCTTATTGATCACTTTTACCTTATATAGCCACTGTAAAATACAGGCTCTATAAAATCATTTTATGCTTAAAGCTTAGCGATCCATTCTTTGATACCGCGAGCTTGTTCAGCGGCGTTACCGGTATAGGTTGCAGGCGTCAGTTCGCGTAGACGTGCTTTGTCTGCGTCACTAACGGTCGATAATTCATCGCTTTCAACGAAGGTTAACATAGCTTCGCGAGTCATGGCGTTACCACGAGTCAAGGCTTTGAGCTTCTCGTATGGATTTTCAACACGATAGCGGCGCATGACCGTTTGAATCGGTTCAGCCAACACTTCTTGTGCTTGGTTGAGGTCATCGTTCAGACGTTGTGCATTTAACTCAAGCTTCCCAACACCTTTTAGACAGGCATCATAAGCAATCATGCTTTGAGCCAACCCAACACCGATATTACGCAGTACCGTTGAGTCTGATAGGTCACGTTGCATACGTGAAATAGGTAGTTTCTCACCCAAATGAGCAAGTGTCGCATTAGCAACACCTAAGTTGCCTTCAGAGTTTTCAAAGTCAATCGGGTTCACTTTGTGTGGCATCGTTGATGAGCCAACTTCTCCATCTTTTAGGCGTTGTTTGAAATAGCCTAAGCTAATATATTGCCAAACATCACGGTTGAAATCGATCAATACAGTGTTGAAACGCTTAACCGCATCAAACAATTCAGCGATATAGTCATGCGGTTCAATCTGTGTTGTGTAAGGATTGAAGGTCAATTCAAGACGTTGATTGATAAATTGTTCTGCATGCGCCTGCCAATCAATATCAGGATAAGCTGAAAGGTGAGCGTTGTAATTACCCACCGCACCATTGATTTTACCCAGTAGCTCAACATCACCGATTTGTTTGATTTGACGGGCGAGGCGATAGGCTACGTTTGCCATCTCTTTACCAAGTGTCGTTGGGCTGGCTGTTTGACCGTGCGTACGTGACAGCATTGGTTGGTTTGCGTGAGCAATGGATAAGTCAACGATGCTGTCAGTGACTTGCTGCATTTTAGAAACCACAAGATCGCGGCTGTCTTTTAGCATTAGGGCGTATGACAGGTTGTTGATATCTTCACTAGTGCAGGCAAAGTGAATGAATTCTAGTGAATCAATAAGAGCGTCACGACCGCGGAATTTATCTTTGATAAAGTATTCGACCGCTTTGACATCATGATTGGTCGTCGCTTCGATATCCTTAATCGCCTGGGCATCATTTTCGCTAAAGTCATTAACGATGCTGTTTAGGAAGTTATTGGTCTCGGTATCAAAGGCGGCCAACTCACCAATGGCGTTATTATCAGCTAATGACTGTAACCAACGAATCTCAACAGTGACGCGGGCTTTGATAAGACCATACTCAGAGAGGTAAGGGCGCAAGCTGTCAGCTTTAGACGCGTAACGACCGTCGATTGGGGAGAGAGCGGTAAGTGGGGTCATAATGATGCCTCGATAGTTATGAAATAAGGAGATGTGGAGGTGCAATTATTGAAAAAATACTATTTATAAGTACTGAATTATAAGTACTGAGCGAAAATAAGTTGCGCGTAATATAGCAGAATTACGAGGTTAATAAACCACTTTCAGCCAACTAAGTCTGTCTATGGACTGGTTGGTGACACGCTCTCAGACTATGTGTTGGATGATCGTGTGTTGAATGAGCGTGTACTAAACGACCAGTTGAAGTATTGATTGGTCCCGTGTATCTGACCGCTTTTTTACCATCGTGCAACGGGAGTATACGCTTTAGAAGCCACAAGGTGCATCGATAGAAGATATCACACCGCCACCCAAACAAACCTCATCGATATAAAATACAGCTGATTGACCAGGTGTTACTGCACGTTGGGGTTCGTCAAAAACGACTCGAACATCACTACCGTCGTCACAATTAGCAAATACATGACAGGCTTGGTCTGGTTGGCGATAGCGGGCTTTTGCCATGCAGCGTAACCCTTCTGAGCTGAAAATATCCGCAGGCGGTAAACCTTCAACCCAATCCATTTTATAGGCAGTTAACTCATTACTGAGCATCATTGGATGTTCGTGTCCTTGACCGACGATCAGATGATTTTTATCTAGATTTTTTGCCAGTACAAACCAAGGCTCTTCAGGGCGGTCTTTGACACCGCCAATACCGATACCGCCGCGCTGCCCTAAGGTGTAGTACATTAGCCCATCATGAGTGCCAATGATGTTGCCATCGTCAGTGATGATATCGCCTTTTTGAGCAGGCAGATACTGTTGTAAGAAGTCCTTGAAGCGACGCTCACCGATAAAGCAAATGCCAGTAGAGTCTTTCTTTTTGGCCGTCACAAGATCATGCTCTTCCGCAATTTGGCGCACGACTGGTTTTTCGAGCTCACCGACAGGGAATAAAGTTTTGGCGATTTTATCACCGCCAACAGCGTGTAAAAAGTAGCTTTGGTCTTTATTATTATCAAGACCACGTAATAGTTGTGCAACAAGCTGGTCATCTGCATTGGTATAATTCATGCTCCGACGAGTGTAGTGACCTGTGGCGATATAATCAGCACCCAAGGTCAAAGCATAATCTAAAAAGGCCTTAAACTTAATTTCTTTGTTGCATAAAATATCAGGGTTAGGCGTACGTCCCGCTTTATATTCTGCTAGAAAATGCTCAAAAACGCGATCCCAGTACTCCATGGCAAAGTTGGCAGTGTGTAGCTTGATACCGATTTTATCACAGACGGCTTGTGCGTCGGCTAAGTCTTCCATAGCGGTACAATATTCAGTACCGTCATCCTCTTCCCAGTTTTTCATAAACAGACCTTCTACCTTAAATCCTGCTTGTTGGAGCAGAACAGCAGATACAGAAGAATCAACGCCACCTGACATGCCGACAATGACATGTTTGGCGTTCGGATTGTCTATATCAGCGAGCGTCAAAGGGCGCTGGGCGCTGAAAGATTCAGTGACTGGTGTGCTTGATGTATTTGGGGTGGCTGACATAAGGCGGCTCAACTTTTTATACTTAATTCCAGCATTGAAATAACGTCGTAATCAAATACAGTCTCAATTGAATTCAATCACTACAATTTACTATTTAGTAAATAGATCAA
>NZ_JAKDUI010000289.1 GCF_030457785.1 Psychrobacter sp.
TGCTTCGGCTGTCACCCTTCTTTTATTACTCCAGCATACTTTTTGATACACCACCCAACTTCCAAGTACCGTTATATGGCGAGCATACCTTTGATGTCGGTGCGCGCTATCACCGTGACAAGGTCGAACGCTATCAGCCAGAAGACGTTTTCAATCAAGTCGATGGTCAGCTTATCTATCAAGAAACCCTAGCACCAAGCGGCAGTAATAACCGTGAAGAAAAAGCCGATGCGGTTAGTCTGTGGCTGACTGATACATGGCAAGTGACAGAGCCATTGACCTTAAATGCTGCGCTACGCTATGAACATATCGAGACTGAGGAGACACGCGGTGTTGGCACGGATAGCGAAAGCAAAGTCGATAACACTCAATCTATCTTCTTGCCTGGATTATCTGGTACTTATCAATTAAACGATAACGTACAGCTACTCGCTGGCGTACATAGAGGCTTCAGCCCACTCGGCGCAGGGGTGTCTGATGAGGATGACAACGAGCCAGAAGAAAGTATCAACTACGAGATCGGCACCCGTTATAACGATGGAAATAACTATGTAGAGGCCGTTGGCTTTTATAGTGACTTTGATTCTGTAGTCAAAAACTGTACCGAAAACTCACCTTGTGATGGACGAACTTCTGGTGTCGAAAAAGAAAGCGGTTCAGCAGTGATTGCCGGGATTGAGTTGGTGGCGGGCACGAGCTTAGATATGGAAGGCTATAGCGTCCCACTACAAGCGACTTACACCCACACACAAGCGGAACTGGCTGAAGACTATCAAGACACACAAGATGGCGATCGCCTAACACTGGTACCAGAAAATCAAGTCAGTGTCCGTGCTGGTGTTGAGATGGACTCAGGCTGGGACACGTATTTGACGGCTAAATATACGGGTGGCATCTGTGAATCAGTTGGGTGCAACCGTACAAACGATCCTCGTACTGAGACTGACTCGCTATTAACCTTTGACGTCATCAGCCACTACCCTATCGGATATGATGCTAGGGTATTTGGTAAAGTTGAAAATATCACTGATAAGCAGGCCATTGTTAGCCGTACCCCTTATGGAGCACGTCCTAACATGCCACGCACATTTACAGTGGGTGTCACAAAAGAGTTCTAACCAACTCAAGCTAACCGAGACTTTTATCGGAAACTATTACAAAAGCAGCCGCAATTATTTAATTGCGGCTGCTTTTACTTTGTTCTTCGCTTAACCTAGGGCATGTCATTCAATCCCAATATATAAGTCCACTTGACCATATTCTAGATTGCCATCTATATATTGCTCAAAATCAACATCAAAGCGACGCTTGTGTTCACAGCTAGAATCATGAAAGTACTCCCATGCCTTTTCCCAAGCATTCATAACTGTATTTGGCATGATACCTTCTTCAGAAAATACCAGGTACTTACCGGCAGGAATCTGCACTGTCACTACATTACTTGCAGCCGCTGCATCATCAGAGCTTGACGGCTTCTCTTCACTATCAACCTTCCAACTGGCCACCACATCGAAAGCACCGACTAGATCGTCGCTTTCATAATTGTGATAGACGCCATAGATATCCTCACCTTCTGCCAAGTTGGCGACATGATTTTGATAGAACTTTTGCCACAATCTACCCAGCTTCGCCGTGTCATGGCTAATCTCTGCATTATTGGTAGTACGGACACTAATACCGCTACAAGCTACCGCTTGTGGTAGCTCTTTGACTGTTAAACTCATGATATTGCCTATGTGGTTATTATTGGTTTTGTACTCGAAGTACTCTCTAAATTAGCTAAACAAGCAATACTAAAATTAGCAGTAATACTTAAAAAAGTAGCCCTTAAACGAGCAACACAGCATTTAATCAGTCGGCTTCATCAATCCAATTCATCTGAATGGCTTCCAAGATACCTTCGTTCGATCTTTGCGGATCATCATCAAAACCTTCAAGCTCAGTCACCCAGCGGTGTAAATCAGTAAACCGAATATACCTTGGATCGGTTTCTGGAAATTTTTCATAAAGCTCAATAGCAATGTCTAAGCTGTCTGTCCATTTTAATTTTTGCGGGATCATGATGGCTCCTTATCCTTTATAATTTCTTAGATTAACACACCAAGTGCAACGCTAATTAATATTATAG
>NZ_JAKDUI010000290.1 GCF_030457785.1 Psychrobacter sp.
TCAATAATAACTTATAACCAATAATTGAGGAATAAATAATGAAAAAACTAGCCCTTGCAGCATTAGCAACTACCTTTGCTCTATCAGCATGTTCTACAATGGATGTAGTTGACGAGCGTACCATGGTAGTGGAAGGCCAGCCTACGAATGTAAAAGTAGTCAACATTTCAAGCTTTGATGTCGAAGTTGCGCCACGTAAGGCAGTTTGCGATGTTACGGCCACTGATGGTTCTGTTGTTGAGTCGTCGTGCATACAGTATCGTCAAATGCATCAGAAAAACTTCACTACTCTGAGTGGTAACATCCAAGGCTTTACCTATGAGCCAAACTATCGCTATGTACTTGATGTACGCCAAGAAGCGGTCACTGCTGAAGGTTCAAATGTGGTTCAGCCAGTTTGGATTTTAAACGAAGTGGTTTCCAAGACAGCTGAGTAAAAAACTGTTAGCAAAATCATGACATGAGTGTTCAATTGGTTAATATTTACTCGTGTTTGTACTTACTCGTAACAGAAAGGCCTCTAATTATTTAGAGGCCTTTTTTATAGCAAAAATTCACGTATTATTGATATGTTCAGTCGAACGCAGAATAAGCGAGTCAATCAATGACGCTTTAATGTCGATCAAACATCAAAGATATCAGCACTGGCTGTACTTAACACTGACGCCATGCTTCGCAGTGGGTATGCGGTCGTCCGCGTAAACAGCCAAACCACCACGTGAAGTCTCTTTGTACTTATCAAGCATATCCGCCCCTGTGACTTTCATTGTTTCAATCACTTTATCTAAAGAGACAAAGTGCTGTCCGTTGCCACGATAGGCCAGACGTGCTGCATTGATCGCTTTCACTGCACCCATGGCATTACGCTCGATACAAGGCACCTGTACCAACCCACCTACAGGATCGCAGGTAAGACCCAGATTGTGTTCAATACCGATTTCAGCTGCATTTATGCACTTGGCTGGCGAGCAGTCCATGACTTCTGCCAGTGCAGAACCCGCCATGGCACAAGCAGAGCCGACTTCACCTTGGCAGCCAATTTCTGCGCCAGAGATAGAGGCGTTTTGTTTGATTAAGCTACCGATTGCAGTGGCGTTTAATAAAAATTTGCGCACACCTTCTTGGCTATAATTGGGTAAAAAATCACGATAGTAGTGCAGTACAGCAGGGATAATGCCTGCAGCGCCATTGGTTGGAGCCGTGACTACTTTGCCTCCATTGGCATTTTCTTCGTTAACGGCGAGTGCATATAAGTCAACCCAGTCCATCGCGGCAAGCTCATCGATCTTTGATACTGGCGTATCCTTTTCGGCATACAGCTGCTGATGCAAGTCTTGCGCGCGGCGTTTGACATCCAAGCCGCCCGGTAATATGCCGCCGTTTTCACAGCCTTGCTTGACACAGTCTTGCATCACGTCCCAAATATTATCTAAATAGTCTAATATCTCTGCTTTATCACGAAAGTGACATTCGTTAGCCAATACTAAGTCGCTGATACTGAGATTGTGCTGACGACATTGCTCGAGTAGCTCTGCAGCGCTGTTGAAAGGGTAAGGCACGCTATCAATCGTTGGGCTGGCATGATCTTCATCTGGGTTTTTAGCATCTTCATCGTTAATGACAAAGCCGCCACCTACTGAGTAATAAGTCTTTTGAAAATCAGTGTCGTCAGTCAACATGGCTCGCAAGGTCAAAGCGTTCGGATGGTAAGGTAAAACCGTGTCGTCGTACCAATAAATATCTCGCTCAGTGTCAAAGTCGATGGTATGCACATCTGATAGCTTTAGCTTCTTATCCGAAAAAATAGGTGATAGGTAATGGCTGGTCATACGAGTGTCAATCGTACTAGGAGTGTGACCGAGCAATCCTAATAAAGTCGCTGTATCCGTTGCATGTCCTTTGCCGGTTGCTGCCAAAGAACCATAGAACTCGATCTCGATCTTCTTGATGGTGGTCAGTTCGGTTTGCTTGGTTATCGAGCGCAAAAAGAGATTTGCGGCCACCATCGGTCCGACGGTATGCGAGCTCGATGGCCCAATGCCTATTTTAAATAAACTTAGATTAACACACCAAGTGCAACGCTAAT
>NZ_JAKDUI010000065.1 GCF_030457785.1 Psychrobacter sp.
TTGATAATCACTATTATCTTAAAACTATTAAATAAAGAGAGTTAGACGTCAGCGCTAGCATAAGGACAAAGAAATGAATATGGCAACACAAGAAGGCAAGCTTTGGATGAATGGCACGATAATCGAACAGCCGGACGCCCATGTTCACGTGCTGACGCATAGCTTGCATTATGGCATGGCTGTGTTTGAAGGCGTACGCGCTTACCAAACTGCTGACAATCGTACAGCGATATTTCGTCTGAAAGAGCATACTGAGCGTCTATTAGGATCTGCAAAAATTTTCCAGATGGACGTGCCTTTTGATGCAGCAGCTCTTGAGCAAGCTCAAAAAGACGTGGTCAAGCAAAACAACTTAGCAGAAGCTTACATCCGTCCGTTGATTTGGGTTGGTGCCGAAAAACTAGGCCTTTCATCACGTGATAATAGTATCAACTCTATGGTTGCTGCTTGGCATTGGGGTGCTTATTTGGGTGATGAAGGTATCAAAAATGGTATCCGTGTAAAGACATCTTCATACACTCACCATATGACCAACGTAACTATGTGTAAGGCAAAAGCCTCGAGCAACTACCCAGTGTCTATCATGGCAAACCAAGAGGTCACCCGCAATGGCTACGATGAAGCTATCCTGATGGACCCTCAGGGTTATGTGTGCCAAGGTGCAGGTGAAAATTTATTCTTAGTAAAAGATGGTGTGTTGCATACGCCAGATTTAGGTGGTGGTGCACTTGATGGTATTACTCGCCGCACTATTATTCAGTTTGCTGATGACTTAGGCATCAAGGTGGTTGAGCGTCGTATCACTCGTGATGAGTTTTACTTAGCAGATGAGATTTTTATGACGGGCACTGCTGCTGAAGTCACGCCTATTCGTGAATATGATGATCGTGTCATCGGTAATGGGGGTCGCGGTGAGATCACGGAAAAGCTACAAACTTTGTACTTCGATGTAGTACATGGTCGTAACGAGCAATACATGCATTGGTTAAGTTTTATTGATTAAATGCCGATATTTTCAACTTTATGATTTGTGAGTGAAACTAAAAAGCTAAGGCTATAAAGAGTCTTGGCTTTTTTATTGACAAACTTTGCTTAGCAAGAAAACACACAGTGGGGGAGTTTTAAAAGTGATAACTGTTTATGATACTGCGACGGGTTCTTTGAATATAGGTGACACTATAATTATGGAAGCTGCAATGGAAGAGTTAGAAAAAATATTTAGTAAGGAGCATTTAGTTCTTTATCCAACCCATTATGCATTAGCAAAATCAACACTAAAAAAATCTTGGGATAATGATTTAGGGTTTGTGTGTGGTACAAATTTATTAAGAAATTATTGGCGTTGGAGAGCAAGGAAAAACCAATGGTCTTTAGGATTTTTTGATGCATTTAAAATGCAGCCTGCCATACTTTTTGGGGTAGGTTGGAATGTTTATGGTGACAAAACCGAATGGAAAGCAAAAATTTTTTACCAGAAAGCACTACGAAAAGATATATTGCATTCTGTGAGAGACTCTTATACAGAAAGTAAGTTAAAAGATTGTGGTGTTATGAATATTGTAAATACTGGGTGTCCGACTTTATGGGGCTTGACTGATAAAAAGATGTCTAATGTACCAAAAGAGAAAGCCGATTCAGTTGTGTTTACATTGACGGACTATCGGCAAGATAGTAACCAAGATAGAGCATTAATTAATACATTGATACTGAATTATTCTGAAGTATATTTTTGGCCTCAAGGTTCAGAAGACCTAATTTACTTTCAAGATCTGCTTCAAAAAGATGTTCCTAACGGTGATAGAATTAAGCTTGTACCTAGTAACCTCAGAGCTTTTAATGAAGTATTAAGCGTAAATGATATTGATTATGTTGGTACGAGGTTACATGCTGGTGTTCGAGCGCTTCAATTAACAAAAAGATCGATAATTATTGGGGTGGATAACCGTGCAATCGAAATGAAAGAAGATGTTAATCTTCCAGTCGTTAATAGAGCATCAATAGCGGAACTAAGTGAGCTGATAAATGGAAGTTGGAAGCCTTCGTTAAATATACCCTGGAATGAAATAGAAAAATGGAAGGCTCAATTTTAAGAGGCAAGTTTTATGTAGTAAATAAGGTTATATTATATGTGACTTATTAACTGCAAGTATTTAGTGACAGTATTTTTTGGGCTAAAATCATTAGAAAGCACAGTAAAATGTTTAGTGGGATTTATTGTTGATTGTTGTAGCTTGGTAGCAAGTGCTTCAATATCACCTACAGGGACAAGGTTTTTAGGTGGTAAAATTTCGTTAGGACCTGAAGGACAGTCTGTGCTGATAACGGGTGTCTCTAGTGCAAGAGCTTCAAGAATAGCAATACTAAATCCTTCAAAGTCTGAGGAAACAACCATTAGGTCTGCATTTTTAATAAAAGGGTATGGGTTTTTCTGAAACCCAGCAAAGACAACATCATTTTCAATTTCAAGATCTGCCACTAATTGCTTTGCTTCAGCGAGCAAATTCCCAGTGCCAACCAAAACTAATTTTTGTGGTATGTTAGCTAAGGCATATGCTTTTATTAGTATGTCATGGCGTTTTTGGGCTTTGAACTTACCTACATGAACAATGTAGTTTTGGTGACTAGGTATAAATTCATCAGCACCTGTCTTTACTGCTTCAATATCGATAGGATTATGAATGGTTTGAATGTTAGATTTTAAACCAAATAATTCAATAAAATCTTGTTTAACGCCTTCACTGACAGCGATACAAGGTTTGGATTGGTATGTCTTTTCAAGCTTGGATACCAAAGAGGGCGTTAGAGTACTAGCGTACTCTTGACTCAGTGTGTTATGAATGACTAAATGGACATTTTTTAATGTGCTTTTTGCAAGAATCATATCCACAGGGTATAAGTTTGAAAGTACTAAATCAGGTTCGCCTATATGATTTAATATGAACTTATCAAAAGCTTTTGAAGCAATGATAGATCTGAAGCTTCTTGGAATTTTCCTATATTTTTGATAATTGAAAAAATGAAGATTAATGTTGCTTGGAATGGGAAGCTCAATCATATCTTTGAAGTATACCAAATGTGCTTCGTGACCACTATCGGATAGTGCTTTGGCCATGGTTAGTGCAAAGCGTTCAGCTCCGTTTCCTTGTAAAGTAAAAATAGCAAGAACAATTTTTTTCATTATAGTCTTTGATCCTTTGTATGATATACAATCATATTTATTTTTATTTAGGGTAAAACCAGAGAAGTAAATGTATATTTGATGATAGTTAGGGCGTGTCTGGTTATCACAAATACGCTCTGTCAGCGCCGTGGTCGAATAATCAAACCTGCCCTAATATTCGTTCAGGGGGGCTTTAGAATCCAGAATACTTTTGATATATGAAAAATCACGTTGGTTGGGCAAGACCTCCAAGTACTCTGATTGACGTGCATATTTTGCTTGAATCAGCCCCATATCTATCTGCGTCGCCAATCGTTTGGACTTGAATTGTAATTTACTAGCTAGGTTATCGGCTGTGGGTTTAGCATTACTGTTGGTTGAAATGCTACTTTTAGCCACAGAACTAAGCTCCAAGCTAGGCATTCCATAATGACCAGCCATATCCATTTGAATTGCTAATGCGGGTACAGATTGTATTTTTTTCAGTGTTCTAGTATGGCAAAGCAAAGCATCTGCTAGCCCCGCACCTTTTTTTGCTACTTCATCGAGTAGTTTTTGTGCTCCTATTGGCGTCAAGAGGTAGGCTGCTGCACCTGTTTTATCCAAAAAAAGATTATGTAGGCTTAAGTTTTCAGAGTTATAAAAAGAATCTGTAGCGATCAGCTTTTTACGACCACGAGTTTCAAAAGTTAAATGATCATATTGAAAAGTATTTTGTTTGGCTAGTAACGTTAATGCCGCTGGTAGCTGGTTAGATAATAAAGCATCATCTTCCAATACTAACAAAGCCTGATCGGTGGATACAGTGTGTTGCCACACACGATAATGACTTAAAAAACAAGCCACTTCAGTTTTTCGTAGCTTTCTTTGCCAGTCATTGGCCCACTTTTCATATTCAGCATTGGTTAAGTCAGCCACTGTCGTAGCTTCGAAACGCTCATGAATGATGTCTAACCGTGAAAGTTGCTGTTGTTGGAACTGCCAGCGCTTAGGGGCATTTGCTAGATTTATGACCAGCGCTGTTATTTTAGACTGATTCATCATCAAATTACTCCTTCCACCAAGCAGTTTTTTCTCGAGTATGTAATGCTCGGAATCGGGAGTACACGGTGTTAGCATCTGGGTGCTGAGCACTTTCAAAAACTTTAAGAACAATGCCGCCAAGTACATGAGCGTTACATAACTTATCTAAGCGCCAGCGCATATTACGTAATGTATCATCAGTACCCACTGCAAATCCTGAAACACCATCAAACAATGCTAATCTTTCAGCTTCTAAAGAATTTTTGCGCTCTAATTTCGGTAAAGCTTTCTCTGATGCGGTTAAAAACAGCTCACTTTCTTGTAGCTTAATCGTATTCACCATGATAACAGCATTCATCAATAAAGATATTAAGTAGTCATCATCAGAGTGATCTATGAAGGTATCACAAGCTGAAATTAACCATCGGGTATTGAGGTTGTTGATCAAAAACTCATGGTTTTGATACCAAAGCTGCTCGAAGATGTTGAAGTTGTTTTTTGTTTGAAAGTCACGGCGTATTAGTACAATTAAACTGGCATGGTAGTACTCAAGCTCTGTACGACCCACAAATTCATGTCTCAAATTATCAATATGAGATTGTAGGTTTTTGTCAGAACCATGAGTGTATGTGCTTGTATCACCCTCAATGATCTGTGAGCTCATGGTTTCCCAATCCACTTGTTGTAATTGATTTGCTACTTTTGCTGCACCAAGTCTTTTACGATGCTGATTCAAAGAAAGTAGGTTAGCCAATTTAGATTTAGGTTGTTTCATTATTACTAATATTCCTTCAGCGTTGGGATTATTTTCAGATGGCGATACCATTTCCTACAATCTACAGAAGGCAATGTGGCCAGCCAAAAGAGTGCTAAATGAGGCATAAACGATAGTCAGTGTTTAATTTTTCTAGGTTTGTAATACAGCAGCTAATCGCTTTCGAACAAGTCACGTGTAAATACTTTATCTGATACATCCTGAATATAAGTGGATAAGCGATTGGCTACAATAATATCACTCATAGCTTTGAATGCGTTTAAATCCGTAATGACTTTTGAATTAAAGAAGTTATCTTCTTGTAAAACTGGTTCATAAACGACCACTGTGATCCCTTTCGCTTTGATACGCTTCATAACGCCTTGGATAGCAGATGCTCTGAAGTTATCTGAGCCACTCTTCATCACCAGTCTATAAATCCCCACGGTCTTTGGTTGTTTTTTGATTATTGCGTCGGCGATAAAGTCTTTACGAGTGCTATTAGAATCAACGATGGCTCTAATAAGGTTGCTAGGGACTTCGTTATAGTTGGCAAGGAGCTGTTTGGTATCTTTAGGTAGGCAGTAGCCACCATAGCCAAATGATGGGTTGTTGTAGTGATCACCGATACGGGGGTCTAGGCCTACGCCTTTGATAATTTGTTTGGTATCTAAGCCGAAGGTCTGCGCGTAGGTATCTAGCTCATTAAAATAAGCAACACGCATGGCTAAGTAAGTGTTAGAAAACAACTTAATGGCTTCAGCTTCAGTCGAGTCGGTAAATAGCAGGGGTGCATCTTTTTTAATAGCACCTTCTAAGAGTAAGTTTGCAAATATTTCGGCACGCTCAGACTGTTCGCCAACGATGATTCTTGATGGGTAAAGATTGTCATAGAGTGCCTTGCCTTCACGTAAAAACTCAGGAGAAAAGATAATATTTTGGCTGGAAAACCTTTCTCTTATACCGTTAGTATAACCAACGGGAACGGTGGACTTTATGATGATAGTAGCTTTATGGTTTACTGATAGCGCTTGTTCAATGACAGCCTCTACAGTTGAAGTGTTAAAGTAGTTGGTCTTTATATCGTAGTCTGTTGGCGTTGCAATAATGATGAAGTCTGCATCTTTATAGGCAGATTGTGCATCAGTTGTTGCAGAAAAATTCAGGTCTTTAGATGATAAAAAATCTGCAATATAATTATCTTCGATAGGTGACTGCTTCGAGTTCAGTAGTTCGATTCTTTCAGAAATGATATCAACCGCAATGACTTCATTATGCTGGGCCAGTAACAACGCATTTGATAAACCAACATAACCGGTGCCTACAACTGCTATTTTCATGATTAATCCAAGTAATTGTTGAATTAGGGCGTGTCTTCAATTCAATCGATAGTCATCTAAATGGGTTAAAAATGGCTAAATGTTGCCAAACGGCGTCAAATAGCTGACTAATATCTCGATATTATCTGCGCTATTTTCCTTGTTTGACTGCTGTTTATCTCATTTTTATCACCATTTTTAAAATGAAGACACGCCCTAGTGTTTGATGAAGACTGATGATTGTTTACGAAGTAGTTATGATAGTAAGGTAAAGGTGGTGTTTAGATAGGCTTCATTGCTGTTTGAAAAGCATATCGCAATTAAGTCTTAGTATAGCTAATTTGTATTAGGGCGTGTTTGATTATTCACAAATAGGCACTGCTGATTGCTGCTAGGTTATGAAATCTGTGTTCCAAACAAAGAGTAAGTCGAAGGTAATGTGAATACCTTAGCAACACGCCTTAGTTTATATTTGGAAAATTATTCAGTATTGCTTGTTGTGGCAGCTATGCTATAGACTTTTTACTTACTGCCAATGAGTTTTTAACCATGGACTTGGTTTAACATGACGATACCACTTGCCGCCGCTACCATTGATGGCATCTGGCGGGTTAATCTCACCATGAAATATTACTATCTTTGCACCATCAGGCAGTGTAGGTGCACGCACAAAGTTAAAAGGAATAGGCGCAATACATTGGTATTTGAAGCTGACGCACCAAGTTTTATCCCAATATTCTAGGTGATGATGTTCGCGTAAATAGTTGGACAAATAGGCCTGTTCGTGGCGTACTTGCTGACGAATAGTGTCAAAGTTGCGCTCGAAGTTTGCCAATAAGTCAGGATACGTGCCCGTACCAATGTTAAAGCGATAGACTGAACTATTGCCAATCATGCGCCATGGTTTTTTCCAGTCACGGATGATGACGACGCTGTCTTCATGCTCGGCTTGGTAAGTGAAAAAGGCATCGATATTATCGACGATAACGATGTCGATATCTAAAAACAGTGCTACGCCTTTGAGATCGTACAGTTCAGGCTTGAACGTTGTAAGCTTTTTCCAACCGCGTTCAGGACCTGCTGGCAGATCCATTTCTGGGATAGGGTGGCACATGATAGCAGGGTCAATACCCGTGCTATCATCTGTGAGACAGACCATTTGAAAGTCTAAGGTAAGATGGCGGCTGACCATATTGTACAAGCGGTTGACGTACTCAGGGCCGTATTTATCACCCCATTTCATACAGATGACATAACGTTGCGCAGTAGTAATGGACTCTGCTGCCGTGAGGTCGGTTGATGAGATGTTCGTTAGGTCAGTTGCCATAATGCACTCATATTGATATAGAAAAGAATAGATAAAACTAAAAAGCCAGTCAATATTAGCACAGTTATAATATGTGATACTTCCAGTTATTTAACAGGTTGTATCGTTATTGCTCGTTGTTGTTCTGGAGTTATTGATAACGGCTGTATGTTCACGAACGAAGTCAGCGATAGCTTTTTCATTGGCTTTGTAGGGGTTTCCTAGTGTTGGCACGTGTTTAAAACGTCGATAGCCCCACATATAATGACTGCAATGTTGCTCAATCATCTGTTGCATGGAGTTGTTTAGTGCCTGTGCCGCAGTTTCGGCGTGGCGATCATAAAGTGCAGGATTATCTAACTTATAACAATAAATATCAAAGCCACGACCATCAGTACGCCGGATGCAAGATAATCCAACCAATGCGCATTTTGTTTTACTAGCAAGCTTAGAAGCCAGAGTGCTGGTCAAAGTCTTGATCCCGAAGAAAGGCACGATTACGCCACCTGAGGGGTCAGGGACATGATCAGGAAGTACGATACTAAAGCCACCTTGCTTTAAGGTCTTAAATACCGCCTTGACACCACTACCGTCAGTTGGCACCAGCGTTGCATTGAGGCGTGAACGACCTTTAAGGACAAAATCGTTAGTAATGTTACCTTTGACTGGTTTATACATGATTGTCGGCGAACCAAACTGGTTTAGCCAAGCATTCATCATCTCCCAGGTGCCGAGATGGGGAACTATGGCTAGCATACCGTTAGGATTGGCAAGCCCTTCTAACAAAATATCTTTGTTATAGACATCATTAATTTGTGCAATGCTCCATTCAGGTGGCATCGCCCAGCTCTTGATAGATTCAATGCTGGTTAAGCATTGATGGTAGATAATCTCTTTGATGAGTGTTTGCTTTTGTTGTTCAGACAATGAATGAGCAACAAGCGCAATGTTGGTATTAACAGTGCGCATGATGCTCAGGCCTGGTATCTTTATGATTATCCACGCCGCAGCACGTGCCGTTGCTTGTAGTACAGGCAACGGTACATACTTCAAAAGTGAGTAAGGATTCATGACCACGCACACACTAGTGATTCATAAACCTCGTCGAACAACAATGAGTAGCTAAACATGATTTTAGCTATTTATTGTGCAGGCTTATTGGTATCAGCCTGTGCTTTTTCACGCACACGGATACCAAGTTCACGCAGCTGCTTACTATCAACGCCAGCAGGTGCTTGGGTCAATGGACAATCAGCGGTTTTGGTTTTCGGGAACGCGATGACGTCACGGATAGAGCTTGCGCCTACCATTAGCATGATTAAGCGATCCAAACCAAAGGCCAGACCACCATGTGGTGGTGCACCGAATTTTAACGCATCAAGTAAGAAGCCAAATTTGTCTTCAGCCTCTTGCTCGCCGATACCTAAAGCTTCAAGAACGGCTTGCTGCATATCAAAGGTATTGATACGCAAGCTACCACCACCGATCTCAGTACCGTTCAACACCATGTCATAAGCAATAGAGAGTGCAGTTTCTGGGCTGTTTTTCAACTCCTCAACTGAGCCTTTAGGCTTGGTGAATGGATGATGCATTGATGTCCAACGACCATCTTCAGTTTCCTCAAACATTGGGAAGTCAGTTACCCAAAGTGGTGCCCACTCACAAGTCGTCATTTCAAGGTCTAGACCAATTTTTTGGCGTAGTGCACCGATTGCATCGTTTACGACACTGGCTTTATCAGCGCCGAAGAAAATGATATCGCCATCTTTAGAGCCTGTACGTTCGATTAGGCTCGTCAAAACATCATCGGTCATATTCTTGATGATTGGTGACTGTAAGCCGGATTCTTGATCTACGCCATTATTGATCTTACTAGCGTCGTTCACTTTAATGTAAGCCAAGCCACGTGCGCCGTATATGCCAACAAACTTAGTATAGGCATCGATTTTTTTGCGACTTAACGAAGCACCACCTGGTACACGCAGGGCAGCGACACGACCTTTCGGGTCGTTTGCAGGACCTGAAAATACTTTGAAGTCAACGTCTTTCATCAAGTCAGCAACGTCGATCAACTTCAGAGGAATGCGCAAGTCAGGCTTGTCTGACGCATAGTCACGCATTGCTTCAGCGTAAGTCATGCTTGGGAAGTCATCAAACTCAACATCCAGCATAGTCTTGAATAAATGCTTGATCAGACCTTCGTTAATGTCCATGATTTCTTTCTCGTTTAAGAAAGAAGTCTCGATATCCACCTGTGTAAATTCAGGTTGGCGATCAGCACGCAAATCTTCATCGCGGAAGCATTTGGCGATTTGATAGTAACGGTCAAAACCTGACACCATTAATAGCTGTTTAAATAGCTGTGGTGACTGCGGTAATGCAAAAAAGTTGCCAGATCTGGTACGTGAAGGCACTAGATAATCACGCGCGCCTTCAGGTGTTGCACGAGTCAAAATAGGCGTTTCGACGTCCAAGAAACCATGATCATCTAGATAACGACGAATGGCTGATGTTGCCTTGGCACGGAATACCATACGCTCTTGCATATGTGGGCGGCGCATATCCAGATAGCGGTACTTAAGACGCAAGTCTTCAGAGACGGTGGTGTTCTCATCATTCAATGGGAAGGGCGGGGTCTCAGATTTTGCTAGTACTTCAATTTCTTTGCCTAATAGTTCAATTTGACCACTGGTCATATTGTTATTTTCAGTACCTTCATAGCGGCGACGTACACGTCCAGTGATTTTTAGAACGTATTCAGGACGTGCTGCATCAGCTGTAGCAAACGCTTCTGGAGTGTCAGGATCGACGACTACCTGCAAGATACCAGCACGGTCACGCATGTCTAAGAAAATCACGCCACCGTGATCGCGCCGACGATGTACCCAGCCTACGACACTGATGGTTTGCTCAAGTAAGCTTTCGGTTACGGCTCCGCAATATTCATCTCGGTATTCGCTATGCGTCATAATATAGTTATCCAATTGTCAGCCCAATTTAAAATAATTACAATAATGCAGCCTTTGCTGTGCGGTTTAAATGATAGGCAAAAAGCACAATGACGTGATAAAAGACACAAGATCATCACGGAGGCTGCGAGAATTTTAATATAAACGCATATTATGCCTAATCTCCCAGTGTTATACAACCAGCTGCGCTTAATCATAACGCAGAAGTATTTTGGTATTAAATCTATCTGCTCATTGGGCTGTACCTTGAATTAAATATTACCATTTTGCTTGAAAATGTAGGTCATCATGCACATATCAACATAACGCTAATAAGAACCGTTATATTGCTATATCTAATGACTTGAGGAATTGTAAATATGCTATTTCATCCGCCAAAAAACCCTGTAGAGCTAAAAGTAAGACACCTGAACGAAACGCAAAAGCAGCGCCGTGAGGATTTGATGGAGGCTACTCAAGGGAAGGCAGCCCTCAAGCAATTTAAAAAAAACATGGCGAAAAAAGCCAAAAAGGCTTTAAAAGTTAAAAGCAAAAAGAAAAATGCTGATGTCAAACAAAAAGTATTTGTTCTTGATTTCGATGGAGATATTAAAGCCACTGCGGTTAAGCATTTGCGAGAAGAAATCAGCACGCTCATCAGCACGGCTGAGAAAGGCGACGAAGTAGTGGTGCGTCTAGAATCGGGCGGCGGATTGGTACATGGCTACGGTTTGGCTGCTGCACAATTGGTACGTCTCAAAGATGCAGGTCTAACGTTGACAGTCTGTGTCGATAAAGTTGCCGCAAGTGGTGGTTATATGATGGCATGTGTTGCTGATAAGGTAGTGGCGGCACCATTTGCCGTTATCGGCTCCATCGGTGTGGTGTCGCAACTGCCGAATTTTCATAAATGGCTAAAAAACCACGATGTTGATTATGAGATGTTTACGGCTGGTGATTATAAGCGCACCGTGACCGTATTCGGTGAAAATGCTGCCGAAGATCGTGCCAAATACCAAGAAGAGCTGGAGCAAACACACGAGTTATTTAAGCACTTTGTCAATACTTATCGTCCAAGTTTAGAGGTGGCCAAGGTTGCGACAGGGGAGCACTGGTATGGTGAAGATGCGCTAAAGCTTCATTTAATCGATAGCCTACAAACGTCAGACAGCTATATCTTAGCGCGTATGAAAGATAACGACGTCTATGCACTGCACTCACGTCAAAAGCCAACCCTAGCCGAAAAACTAGGGTTAGCTCAAGCTGCAGAAGCAACGTTGAGTGTGGCAGTGGATAAGCTACCTGATGCACTGGCGCGTTTTGATCTGAATAGTCGCTTGAATATTCTGAAATAATCTTTAATTTCATTATGAGTGACTGATCCAAGGTGTTTTAATTCCCAATAGCTTTTTTAACATTTTACCGCAGAAATCCCCTACCTCTAAGGTAGTGGGATGAAT
>NZ_JAKDUI010000066.1 GCF_030457785.1 Psychrobacter sp.
AGTATGAGCATTACCTAAGAAACCCCTACCTCTAAGGTAGTGGGTAGTTCATATCTCGAAGCGGGTGATATTGTCGCGGTTATGGATTGGGACAGCCATCGTTACCTCGAGTCTTATTTTGCTATACCGATGTCAGAGTATATTTTGCAAACCGTCAATATACGTCTGTCACCTGAAAAAATACTTTATACCATCAATCACGCAAAGCCCAAAGTGCTGATGCTCAACTCTGAGTTTGCGCCTTTAGTTAAAGACTATCAGTTTGAAAACTCTAGTATTGAGCATATTATATGGCTAGACGACGATGGGGTCAGTGCTGAAAACGTCTTTGGTAGTAACCAAAGCCGTGTAGCCGGTGAGTATGAGGCACTGCTAGAAGCAGCGGATAGTGACTTTGACTTTCCGGATTTTGATGAAAACACCATTGCGACAACTTTTTATACCTCCGGCACGACTGGCAATCCAAAAGGAGTGTTTTTCAGTCATCGTCAGCTAGTATTGCACTCGCTCGCAGAAGCAGCGACATTGGGTATGTTGCCAAACAAACAAGGCGTCAGCTATGGTGATGTGTATATGCCAATGACACCGATGTTCCATGTACATGCTTGGGGGTTCCCGTTCACTGCGACTATGGTGGGGCTAAAGCAAGTCTATCCAGGCCGTTATGCGCCAGATACTTTAGTGGATTTGATTCTCAATGAGAAAGTGAGCATTACTCATTGCGTACCGACGATTTTGCAGATGGTGCTCAAAGAAGCACAAGCACGCAATACCAGCTTTAATGGTTTAAAAATGATCATCGGTGGTTCGAGGCTGACGGAAGGCTTAGCAAAATCGGCGATTGCACAAGGTGTGGAAGTATATACTGGCTATGGTATGTCAGAGACAGCACCACTGATTAGCTTGACACAGTTTAGCATTGATGAGCCAGAAATGTCTGAAGAAGAGGATATTGCTCGCCGCTGTATGACGGGTAAGCCAGTACTGATGGTTGATGCACAGGTATGGGGTGAGGGTAACCAGCCTGTCGGTAAAGGTCAGGATAATACCGGAGAGCTGGTGTTGCGTGCGCCTTGGCTGACGCAAAGCTATCTAAAGGATGATGATGCTGGTAAGGAGCTGTGGGAAAATGGCTACATGCATACCCAAGACATTGCCTACATACGTCCTGATGGTTATATTGGTATCACTGACCGTCTAAAAGACGTGATCAAATCTGGTGGCGAATGGATTTCATCGTTGGAGATTGAGACGATTCTATCGTTGCATCCCTCGGTGGCTGATGTATCGGTGATTGGCATTCGTGACAAGCAATGGGGCGAGCGCCCATTGGCATTGATTGTGCTCAAGCCTGATCATCAAGATACCACCGCTGAAGACATACGTGCGATAGCTGAGCAAGCCGTCGAACGCGGTATCATCCCTAGTTATGGTGTGCCCAGTCAGTTTAAGTTTGTCGATGAATTGCCTAAAACATCGGTAGGCAAACATGATAAAAAACTGATGCGTGAGTTGCACGCCAATCAGACTGAGGTTTAGTTAACAAAAATTAAGCGTTATCGTTCGTTTGTAGCCTTTAACAGCGCAAGTGGATTATACGCTTAACAGTTGACCTTTATGGTTAGCTCTGTTACATTTTAAATCGATACGTATTGTATCGGTTTTTTAGTTTTGGCAAGGATGGCCAGCACGCTATTAAGATATCGTTTATCTGATCGTTTTTTACAGTGACTACAACCATATTGCCTCACATCTTGTTTACGCTAAGGACAGCTATTATGAGTGACTCAATCAAAGCCCCGCCATCTAATCAAGCAAACAATACACCCAAGTTTTCTGATATTTATCATGATTCGATTCATAATCGAGAGCAGTTTTGGGCTGAGCAATCAAAGCGCATCTATTGGCATAAAGAGCCAGAGCAAATACTGGATGATAGCAACCTGCCTTTTGCTAAATGGTATGTCGGTGGTGAAACCAATCTTTGTTATAACTGTGTCGATCGTCATCTGGCAGAACGTGCAGAGCAGGATGCTTTTATTTGGCTATCATCTGAGATTAACCAAGATCTGATCGAAACCTTTCCAGACGTCGTCGATGCGTTTGCAGACCTAGGGAACAACGTCGAACTATATGCCGACTATGCTAAGCGCCGTTTGACCTATAACGATTTGTACAAAGAAGTAAATTACTTTGCCGATGTATTGAAGCGTCACGGTATCGGTAAGGGTGACCGCGTCGTTATTTATATGCCGATGATCTTAGAAGCTGCCTATGCCATGCTGGCTTGTGCTCGTATTGGCGCAGTACATTCGGTGGTATTCGGTGGCTTTGCCGCGCACAACTTAGCCATTCGCATGGAAGACGCAGAAGCAAAAATGGTCATTACTGTGGATGCGGGTCTGCGTGGTGGCAAAGTGATTAATTATAAAAATCTCGTCAATCAAGGTGTCGAGCAGGCAGCCGTGAAGCCAGAGCACGTGTTGGTTGTCAATCGTGGTGTCTTACCTTATAGGCCAAAAGATATTGATGTCGATTATGCAACTCAGCGACGTATCAGTTGTGCAGCCAATGCTGTGGTTGAACCAGTTTGGTTAGAGTCCAACGCGCCGTCTTATTTGCTTTACACGTCGGGTACTACCGGCACACCAAAAGGCGTGCAACGTGATACAGGTGGTCATGCAGTATCGCTGACCACTTCGATGGACTATATATACGATGGCAAGCCGGGTGAAACTTTTTGGGCGATTTCGGATATTGGTTGGGCCGTTGGTCATTCCTATACCATTTATGCGCCACTGCTGGCTGGTATGACCAGTGTGATGTACGAAGGATTGCCACATCGACCGAATCCAGGTATTTGGTGGCGGATTGTCGAAGCAAACAAGGTCAATATTCTATTCACCGCACCGACTGGTGTACGTATGCTCAAAAAGCAAGACGAAACATGGATGACGCGCTACGATGTTTCAAGCGTCAAGTCTTTCTTCTTGGCAGGTGAACCACTCGACGAGTCGACTGCTAACTGGCTAACTAAGCACCTTGGCGTGCCAATTTTAGATCATTATTGGCAAACCGAATCTGGCTGGCCTATTCTTAGCAATACGCCTAAATTCGATCATAAGCCGCACAAACAAGGATCTCCTGGATATCCGATGTATGGCTATGACGCCCATGTTATTAATGAAGACACAGGTGAATCCTGTGCTGCTGGCGAAAAGGGGCTGCTAGCAATTAGAGCGCCATTGCCGCCTGGTTGTCTCTCTACCGTGTGGCAAAATGATGAGCGATTTATCAGCAGCTACTTTGGTATGTTTGATGGCAAGCAATACTCTACATCAGATTATGCGGTAGCCGATGAAGAAGGGTATTTTTATATCTTGGGACGGACCGATGATGTAATCAATGTCGCTGGTCATCGTATCGGTACGCAAGAGATTGAAGAGGCGATGAGTACCCATCCAGAGATGGCAGAGTGTGCGGTTGTAGGTATTGAAGATGAATTAAAAGGGGAGTTGCCGATTGCGTTTTGTGTCTTAAAAGATCATCAGCAAGTCGAAACAACCGAAAACCGTTTCCGAATCGAACAGCAAATCATCGGTGCAGTGGTTAAATCTCTCGGTGGTATCGCTCGACCTGCAGCGATTTACTTCCCTCAATCACTACCGAAGACCCGTTCTGGCAAAATTTTACGTCGTGCTATTCGGGCACTGGCTGAAGATAAGCCGACTGGTGATATGTCGACACTGGACAATCCTACGGCGATTGATGCTATTCAGCAGTCTATGAAGGATTATTAATCCGGCAGCGACTTTGTTGGTATAGGAAAGCTCATGAGTAATCATGGGCTTTTTTGTTTTTTTACAGAGGTAATTTGAGTATTTATACAAACTGATAATAAAAGTTTGATAAAGCGCTTGACCATAAAATTGTTTTATTGTTATAGTCAATAACGATACGAAATAAATCATTTTAAAAAGTGTTTGATTGATAAAAACCAATTGTCTTATATCTATTTCATGCAAAATAAGACACCGTTGCACGGCAGTCACGCACACAAGATAAGGATATCTTATGAATCACGTTCAACAGCTTATTAATGGCAAATTTGTGGACTCTACCACCAACGAATGGATTGATATCACCGATCCTGCTACTCAAGAGGTCATCGCCAAAGTCCCGCAAACCACTGATGATGAAATCAATCAAGCAGTCGCTGCCGCTCAGACCGCCTTTGAAACCTGGCGTAAAACACCAATCACCACTCGTGCGCGTATATTTTTAAAGTATCAATCATTGATACGTGAGCATATGGATGAGTTGGCAGAAGTTTTGACAGCAGAGCAAGGCAAGACGATCGCTGATGCTCGCGGTGACGTGTTTCGTGGTTTAGAAGTCGTTGAACATGCAGCAGGGATTGCCAACTTACAAATTGGTGATTTTGTTGAAAACGTAGCGTCAGGTGTGGATACTTATAGTATCTGGCAGCCACTAGGCGTTTGTGCAGGTATCACACCGTTTAATTTTCCAGCCATGATTCCGCTATGGATGTTCCCGATGGCGATTGCAACGGGCAATACCTTTGTCTTAAAACCCTCTGAACAAGATCCGATGGTAACCATGCGTTTGGTAGAGTTGGCTGTTGAAGCTGGCGTGCCTGAAGGCGTACTCAATGTGGTACATGGTGGCAAGGACACGGTAAACGCTATTTGCGATCATCCGGATATCAAAGCAGTGTCGTTTGTAGGTTCTACTGCTGTTGGCAAGCATGTGTATGAGCGTGCTAGCAAATCTGGAAAACGTGCCCAGTGTATGATGGGCGCTAAAAACCATGGGGTTATCCTGCCAGATGCCAATAAGGAGCAAACGCTCAATCAACTGGCGGGTGCGGCCTTTGGTGCAGCTGGTCAACGCTGTATGGCATTGTCAGTTGTGGTGCTCGTGGGTGCTGCTGGCGAGTGGGTTGATGAGATCAAAGCCAAAGCCGAGAGCTTGGTCGTGTCTGCTGGAAAAAACGATAAAGACTTAGGTCCATTGATTTCTCCAGCGGCAAAAGCCCGTGTTGAGCATTTGATTGGTACAGGTGTCGAAGAAGGTGCTAGTCTGTTACTTGATGGTCGCGATATCACAGTTGAAGGATTTGAAAAGGGCAACTTTGTAGGGCCGACCATCTTTGATAATGTCACAAGTGATATGCAAATTTATCAGCAAGAAATATTTGGTCCAGTACTCTGCATTATGCGTGCCGCCAGTCTGGATGAGGCCATCGAACTACTTAACGCCAATCCACATGGTAATGGCACGGCGATATTCACTCAGTCAGGCGCTGCAGCACATAAGTTCCAACAAGATGTGCAAGTCGGTCAAATCGGTATTAACTTGCCGATTCCTGTGCCATTACCGATGTTCTCATTCTCAGGGTCGCGTGCCAGTAAGCTAGGTGACCTAGGTCCTTATGGTAAGCAAGCGGTACAGTTTTATACGCAAACTAAGACAGTTACGGCCCGCTGGTTTGACGATGAAGCGAGCCGCAGCGTCAATACCACTATTTCAATGTAGTCGTTTTAATACCATTTATATGCTGTTTATATGTCGTTGATTATAGATTATAGACAGCATCTGGGTGTAGCATTAGTCGTGCTAACTGAGGTTTTTGCTAACGTATGGTCTTATGATTGTCGTTATGCCACTGTTATGCTTTGTTATATAGACCGTTATATAGACTGTATTAGATAGACAACGTTAGATAAACGATTTACTAAAACTGAACAACGATAGCTGCAATGCACGCACAAGGATGACCTTATGGATTTTTCATTGACCGAAGATCAAATTGCCTTTCGGGAAACTGCCAGACAATTTGCCCAAAAAGAACTAAAACCAAACGCGGCTGAATGGGACCGTACATCGCATTTTCCAGTAGATGTGATAAAAAAGTCAGGTGAGCTTGGCTTTTTAGGACTCTATACCAATCCTGAATATGATGGATTGGGATTACCACGCTTAGACTCTGCTATGGTATTTGAGGAGTTGGCATGGGGTGACACATCGATTGCCGCCTATATTAGTATTCATAACATGGCGAGCTGGATGATCGGTGAATATGGCAGCGAGGCGCTATGTAAGAAGTATGTCCCCAACATGGTGAGTGGTTAGGCAGTTATTGTCTGACAGAGCCCAACGCG
The DNA here is from genome assembly GCF_030457785.1 of Psychrobacter sp. GTDB lineage: Bacteria > Pseudomonadota > Gammaproteobacteria > Pseudomonadales > Moraxellaceae > Psychrobacter. Next base: position 6,186 of record NZ_JAKDUI010000066.1, read on the forward strand.
GGATCTGATGCGGCTTCATTGCGTACTAAAGCGGACAAGCAAGCCGACAACCAAGGCGAGCATTATGTCTTAAATGGAGAAAAAACCTTTATCTCAGGGGCAGGTTCGACTGATGTCTTGTTGGTTATGGCACGGACAGGTGGTGCAGGACCAAAAGGTGTGTCAGCATTTGTCGTAGATGCAGATAGCGCCGGTATCGAATACGGTAAAAACGAACATAAGATGGGGTGGAAAGCCCAGCCAACGAGAACCATTAGTTTTAAAGATGTCAAAGTGCCGGCGGACAACTTAATCGGCGAAGAAGGTCAAGGTTTTAGTATTGCTATGAAAGGCTTAGACGGCGGTCGTATTAATATTGGGATTTGTGCGGTTGGTACCGCGCAGTCAGCTTTAGAAGCCGCGACCAACTATGTTCAAGAGCGTAGCCAGTTTGGGAGTCCGATTGCTAGTTTACAGTCGGTACAGTTTAAGCTTGCGGATATGCTGACGCAAGCCATTGCTTCTAGGCAAATGCTGTATCTAGCAGCTGACAAAGTTGACAATAATGACGGACAGGCTTCTACTTACTGTGCGATGGCAAAGCGTCTCTCTACTGATCTTTGCTTTGCAGTTGCTAATGAAGCCTTGCAGCTACATGGTGGTTACGGATATTTAAACGAATATCCACTCGAGCGCCATGTACGTGATTTACGGGTACATCAAATCCTAGAAGGGACCAATGAGATCATGCGGGTGATTGTCTCACGTCAGCTGTTGCAAGATGACGCATTGAGTAAGCTGCGCTAATATCGCGTTAATCGCGCTGCTTCACTCGTTACTGCTACCGAATACACCCTAACAAATTCAGATAAAATAAAGGATTATTTATGACGGATTATACCAATATCAAGCTGTCAATTGACGGTCATACCGCCACGCTGACATTGAACAACCCACCTGCACATACTTGGACGATGGAAAGCCTCTCGGTGCTCAAACAGTTGGTGACTGACTTGAATGCCAATGATGATGTTTATGCCTTGATTGTTCATGGCGATGGCGAAAAATTCTTTTCTGCAGGGGCAGATTTAAACAACTTTTCGGACGGTGATAAAGGTCGTGCGATTAGTATGGCTATCGCATTTGGTGAGGCGTTTGAAGCTTTATCTGCATACCGAGGTGTCAGTATCGCAGTTATCAACGGTTATGCGATGGGTGGTGGGCTTGAGTTTGCATTGGCCTGTGATATCCGTATCGCAGAGTCTCATGCACAGATGGCATTGCCAGAGACAGGTGTTGGCTTGTTGCCCTGTGCAGGTGGTACGCAGAACTTACCTTGGCTCGTCGGTGAAGGCTGGGCGAAGCGGATGATTTTATGTGGTGAACGTGTCGATGCAGATACGGCCTTGCGCATAGGACTGGTCGAAGAAGTTGCCGAAAAAGGGGCGGGGTTAGAAGTAGCAAACACGTTGGCGAAAAAAGTCGCTAAACAATCTCCCGTAGCTGTCAGTTATTCCAAGGCACTGATTCAAGCAGCGAGAGATACACCACCTGCACAAAACCTTATCCATGAACGGGAAGCCTTCGTTAAATTGTTTGACACCAAGGATCAGCGTGAAGGTGTGCAAGCATTCTTAGAAAAGCGCAAGCCCAATTGGCAAAATAAATAAACAGTGTTTAAGCAGCCTCGTGCTCACTGCCTTTAATGAGTTTTTGAGTTATGGCAGGGTATGCTTTATAAACCACTTCAATGCACCATTTTTGTAGATATCTTGATATAAAACTTTTGATACTTTTGATACTTTTGATATAGGTCACTTCATTATGACAGCAGCCAAGACAGATGACAGTAATAATCAACATCCGACAGGTGAAAGCCCACAAGATGCATCAGTATTATTTGATACCGAGCCGACCGATTGTGGTCACTCAATAGGCATCATGACGTTAAATACTCCTAAGTCTCTCAATGCGTTGAGCGTTGACATGTGTCAGTTGTTATCAAAGCAGCTAGAGCAATGGCAGGGTGATGAGCAAATAGTCGCATTGGTATTAAAGGGCGCAGGGGATAAAGCTTTTTGTGCTGGCGGTGATATTCGCAAACTATATGACAGTATGTCTACCAGTGCGCCGCTACCGAACCCTTATGCGACAGAGTTTTTCAGCCATGAGTACCGTCTTTACCGACAGATGCACTTCTACAAAAAACCTTTAATATTATGGGGTGATGGCATCATTATGGGTGGTGGCATGGGTTTGATGGCCGCTTGCAGCCATCGCATAGTCACTGAGCGCACCCGCTTTGCGATGCCAGAGGTCACTATTGGACTATTTCCAGATGCTTCTGGAAGTTGGTTCTTACAGCGTATGCCGGCTAAAACAGGATTGTTCTTAGGGCTAACGGGTGCTATGTGTAATGGTAGCGATGCACTATTTGCCAATCTTGCAGAATATGCTGCCGCCAGCAGTGATTATGACGCCATTATCCAGCGCTTAAAACAAAGTGATTGGCAAACGGCAGATAGTAGCAAAGATACATACCACCATGAGAGCGCTCACAGTATCGTAAACCGTGCGATGACAGTACAACCAGCGGGCGACGAGTTGCCCGCTAGCAAACTCGCCATCTATTGGCAGCTTATACAGCAGTTGATGAACAGTGGTGGTCTAGGTGACATTGATGCGCTGCTACAGAGTGATGAGGCGCTAACTGCACTAGATGCAGCGTTTGCCAACGATAGCTGGACGCAGCGAGCAGTGGCAACTTATCGGCATGGTTGCCCAACGACTGTCGCTTTGACTCATGCGCTATATCATAAAGTCACTGACTTATCGATAGAGCAGGTTCTGTATTTAGAAACCAATGTAGCGGTGCACTGTGCAGCCAATCCTGACTTTAAAGAAGGGGTACGAGCGCTGCTGATCGATAAAGATCGTAATCCAACATGGTCACGCTCGTTAGCAGATTGCCTAAGTGATGACGGGCAAACATATATAAACCAGCACTTTACGAACCCTTATGCCAAAGACGAGCATCCATTGGGTGACTGGTTGGACGGTGATGCATTAGCTAGCAGTGCTGTGCGCTAAGGCTCAGTGTCTGCTAATTGAATAACAATAGATAAAATAAACCCTATAAAACTGTATGAATAAGTAAATCATCAAGGAGCGATGAGATGAGTAAAAAGGATATGAGTACGATGGATAATGAGACTACAAAGCCAAATATTGCTTTTATTGGGCTTGGCAATATGGGGGCACCGATGGCAGAAAATCTGCTAAAAGCAGGTTATGCATTATCTGTTTATGATTTGTCCGAAGAGGCAACACAGCGATTACATAAGGCAGGTGCTCGGGTTTCAGATAGCCCTAACGACGCTGCAAATAACGCTCAAGTCGTGATCAGTATGTTGCCAGCCGGCCAGCATGTCCATGCGGTTTATCTAGGGAGTGATGGCACACACGGCTTACTTGCAGATCTACCAAAAGGCACATTAGTCATTGATAGTAGTACCATCGCGGCCGCAGATGCAGAACTGGTGGCAAAAACAGCAACCAAGCTTGGTATTAACTTCTTAGATGCACCCGTGTCTGGTGGGACGGGTGGTGCGATCGCAGGTAGTTTGACCTTTATTGTTGGCGGGGCTGCAGAGGCCTTTTCGAAAGCCGAACCAATACTCGCCGTGATGGGAAAAAATGTTTTCCATGCGGGTGCTAATGGTGCTGGACAGGTTGCGAAAATTTGCAATAACATGCTTTTAGGGATTTTGATGGCAGGGACAGCGGAAGCTATTAATCTGGGCGTAAAAAATGGCTTAGACCCTAAAGTACTGTCTGACATTATGCTGCAAAGTTCTGGTCGTAACTGGACTCTAGAAGTCTATAACCCGTATCCCAACGTACTAGAGAACGTTCCATCGAGTAATGGCTATAAAGGTGGGTTCATGAGCAAACTGATGCAAAAGGATCTCAATCTTGCGTTACAAACAGCTCAGGATACAGGTGTTGAGACCCCAATGGGTGCCAAAGCGACAGAACTGTATGAGTCGCATGTAGTAGAGCATGGCGATAGAGATTTCTCTAGTATCATGGGTCGTCATGATAGTTCGGTACTATAAAGCGACATGATAGCTGAGCGTTCTTCCGTTGATGATTCTATAATAGACTGAGAAACGTTAGACTAATAAACATTGAAAAAAGGTCTGCGCTATTGTTTAGTGCAGACCTTTTTTATGTAATATATTTTGTAGCCATTTTGACCTATTTAGATGACTATCGATTGAATTGAAGACACGTCCTAGTTTTGTAGCTGATATACCAAAGTTTGGATGTCTTCTGCCGCTTTTTGTAAACGTGGCACATGTGTCATGAGCTCATCCAATGACACCCGTATGGTTGGTGCGTGTAGGTATAAAGAAGCTAAGTAGCGGGACTTTTTGTCCAATATAGGTACTGCCACCGCCACCATTTCAGAGATGAACTCTTCATTGTCGACACCGACACCTGTCTCAGCGATTTGGTCAAGCTCTTTGTTAAGGGCGTCTATATCGGTAATGGTATTCTTGGTGAACTTATCGAGTGGTAGGCTATGCAGCACTTTATTACGGCTTGTGGGAGAGAGCTGGCTTAGGTACAGTTTGCCAGTCGCTGTACACCACATCGGTGATTTGGCGCCAACAGGTAGATATATTTGTAACGGCAGCAAGGTTTGAGCGCGGTTGGTATATAACATATCCATGTAGTGAGGAATGGCAATGCCGCAGGTCTCTTCAATTTCTTCGACCAGCTTTTGCAAAACCATTTGCCGTTCGCTAAAGAATTGACGCTGCTGCCAGAGCTCAACGCTTAGATTGCGCACGCGCTTACCAGGTATGATGCCACCACCGATATCAATGGTGACAAAGCCTTCGTCCACCAAATTTTGAATCAATCGATGAATGGTTGGTTTTGGAATGTCCAGTTCTTGAGATAACTCAAGTGGCGACAGCGGTTTAGAAGCATAGGATACCGCCTCTATAATTTCTAACACACGGGTAATAGATGAAACTTTAGGCATATAAATGGCTCAATAATAAAAAATAGGTATTGTTAAGTAGATATATCAATCTCACCATTGAGATATAAAAACAACAGTTTCAAAGAATACTCCATCATCTTAATGCTATTTTGAATAGCCCTTAGTTTTGCGTTTAAATCTTGCTAAATAATGACGTATTCTACTGTTATAGCCTTCGACAGTGAATGTCTGAGCCTTGCTTTGTATGTGTTGATTGCTGGGAATGACCTGAGCATAGCTCTTCCATTAATCGCTACAAAATAAACCTATATGACTTGGGTTTAACTTACTATAGAGTTGTTTAAACGTCGTTGTGTCTCGTTTCCCGCAAATAAAATCGATGAACCGTCGTTTATATCTATCAACAGCAGCCCATGTCCAAACGTAGTTTTTTTTGACTGAACATAACTGTGTATTTCATCAAGTTCCATGACAACAGTTGGTCTGTCACTTGCTGGTAAAGCAGTTTGTTCACCAAGTTTTTTAACCCAGTGGTAAACCGTCCCATAGCTGATACCCAGTATGCGACCAATAGCCCGAAACTCTAATCCTTCTAAGTACATGTGAATGGCAAGACGTTTAATGTCATCAGGTTTCTGAGTAGACTTTCTTTCTACGGTATAGTAGTAATGACAGTCTTTGCATTTGTAACGCTGTTTACCGTTTACTATGCCTGCTTTATGATAATTTTTGAGAGTGGCAACGGGTACAGTATCATAGATACATTTTGAGTCGATAATTTAAT
>NZ_JAKDUI010000002.1 GCF_030457785.1 Psychrobacter sp.
CTAAGGGTTGTGACTTTAGACAAGTCTCTGATAATGAGATACAGGACATTGAGAATAAACTAAACAACAGACCAAGAAAACGCTTAGGGTTTAAAACGCCCAATCAGGTGTTCTATAATATAATTTAGCGTTGCACTTGGTGTGTTAATCTAAGCTGATAAAAAATCGATGAAAATACCTAATACCATAATTGATCCATTGGATCTTTTCCTTATCGTTTAATGGGTCGGTTAACATAGCTAGTGCTATAAATCGCTTCTCAAATTTTTGTCGATCCTTATCTCCAACTATTCTATAAGCTGGCTTAATTGGTATTTGCTTGGATGCTCGTTTACAAACGAGCTTAAACTGGCGATGACCGTTTAAGTATTGAACAAAAGAAACCATAGCCGTTATCTGACCCTTATTCTTGATCAAATACCTATCTATTTGAGTTTGTGAAGGTGTTTGTGAGCCGTGTAAACCATAGTAGTAGTATAAACTGATCATAGGTTGAAAAACTGTTCTAACAGAGCTTGGCTTGCTCTGACGACGCTTCTGTCTTTTATTTAAGAAACACAAGTATTCTTGCAATATACTTGGAGGGTCGTCATCGAAGGCTACGAACATCTCTTGGATAGCCGCTTGTGAAATAATAATTTGTTCTGTTGTATCATCGACACAGATTTGATGAGTTTTTAAAAGCCATCCAAGTACGGGCATGTTTTTTTGGACAAAATGATCATCAAAGGTGTAAGTTATAATCTCATAGGAAGGTATCTTGCCCCATTGTAAGTCGCACTCTTTGAAAAATTCAAGAAACCTGTACGCAGGGGCAACGAAGTTTCTTTTGCCCGTTCGACTACGAAGAAATTCACTAAAATCAGTGTAGCTTTGGAATATACTATGACTTAGTTGCTCTTCTAGCTCTCTTGTTGGGTTTTGATTTATCATATATTTTCAACTTCTCAATTCGTAATTGCATTCTTTCCCAAGAAGTATTTACTGCCCTTGCTGATTTAGGTTTGGCAGATATCCTGCTTCCTTTGACTTGACGCTTTACGACTGAGGGAAGATCCTTGTAGATAGGTAAAAAAGCTTTTGGTATGACGGGTCGCTTACCCAACCGAAAGCTATTTTGCGTTAAATTATTTTTCTTACAAGCTAATAGCCAGTCATCAAATTTGATTTTGAGCATCTGGTTGGCGTAGGCGATAAGCATTACTCTTTCCTCATAGGATAAGTAATCAAACTTTAGCCCCGTTCTAGTTTTGCTTAGCCTAAGACCATCGATACCACATATACCCAGGGTTTCTACTAAATTTTTATAGATTAATTCTTTTTCTAAAGTACTCTTTCTTATGAGGTTAATGAAAAATAATGTCAGCTCAAACCAGTCACCAGAGGTTATTGAATGACCAAAAACTATTGCTTGATTAGCGCTCAATACTTGTTCAGCCCTCAATTGAAACTCATAAGCATCTGTACATAAAAGTTGATTTACTGCTTCAGCGCTTAGCTTTTCTCGGCAATGAGGACATCTATTGATAAATCGGTGATTCGCTTTGATCAAATGTGGTTGATACGGCAATCCGCAGCTAGAACACGAACTTTGTAGTGAAATTAAGTGCTGTTCACAGTAAACAATCCAACTAAATCGCCACTTTAATCTCAAATACGCGTTTTTGTCCTCTTGCATACATTGAGCGCAATATTGATGGCCTACCATCGTTTTAGAATGAAATTTGGGAATAGGTAACACCCAAGTAAGGCTAATATTTGGTCGATACTCTAATCCAATATCTTCATTGAACTGTATCAAGCTTCTATTATCAAAAAATTCAATATTAGTTTGAGCAAGTACAGCCATATCTTGATGTATCTGCTTATTAATATGATTAAAGCCTTTATCAAAATCATGATGACGCAAATTGTATTTAGACCAGTGATAAAAAAGAATTGTAGAAAGGTCGCAGCCTTGATTTAAAGATACCCGTAGTAACCATGAGTTTATGCTTTCATCATCTAAAAGAGGCGTAGCAACGGGCAATGGTTTTACGCTAACCATCACCTGAGTCCCTCGGTTGAGCGAACATCTTTGTTTTTAGTTAGAATATCTTCAGTAATTTGTTCTGTACCGCTAAAGATGGCATCTTTGGCACAAACTGATAGAAGCCTATGAATATTGCCTAAATTTCCTTTTGAAACAGCATGAATAAGAGCAGCAGTTTTGGGTTGATGCAACTCTGATGGATTCTTAAGCGGAAAAACACTTTCGAGTCGAAAAAGTAATTCTTGAAATCTTTTATCTAATTTCCAAAGAGGGACTTCTACGATATCGAATCGACTAGCGTGCTGAGGATCAGTGTGTAGTACACGTTTCGCATCCTGCGTTCCAATACCGACAATCGGTATCTGTAATTCATTGCATAATGTCTTCAAAGCATTCATTACCTGACGTTGCTGTCTTGGTGTACCTGTAAGTAATGAATGAAGCTCATCAACCATGATCATTTTGACTTGATACTCGCGGCATAAATGAAGTACTTGATAGAGCAATGAAGATGCTGAATCTTTCGTTCTATAGGGCATATGAAGTGCCTCTAGAATAGACATATAGAGGTCTTTTTCATTAGTGCTTGAAGGAGCATTTGCAAAAATAACAGGCTTGACTAAAATGCCATTCTCTTCGATTGGCATGCCATGTTTTCTAAAAAAACGATGAGCAATACTGGTTTTGCCGTTATTTGAATCACCGACTATTAAAAGGTTAGGCATTCTTAGTCTTTTTGGGAACCTCAAAAGTCCGTTTAGCTCTAAAATTATATTGTCTGCTACCTCATAATTGACCCAGCGAGCTTCGTTAATAAAATCTAATCGATCGTCATCAGAATATTCTACAAGATGACGGAAATCTTTATATACATGGAGGTAAGACGTTTTGTTATCAGTGATAATTTCATTCATTATTCAATATCTCCAAAATCAAAATCAGTCGTATCTAGAAGTAGACCATTTTGTTCAACGACACTCTTTTCAGGTTTTTTAGAAGCTTGTATTGATGGCTGTAAGTTTGTTTGAATATCATCACTGTTAGTCGGTTCTAGATCGCTGCTAGTATTGGCATTGTTTCTTTTACTCGCCATTATTGTTTTGGCTACGATAGTTTGACTTTTTGCATGTGTCTTTTGACGTTGCGCTTGTCTACGAGCAGACTTCGTTTTTTTAGAAGAATCTTCGATTAAGTCTCGCATCTCGGTTAAAGCTTCATAAATTTGATGTTCATTTATATACTCATTCCCTTTATCAGAAATCTGCTTACGAATCTGTTTATATTCCCACAGACTCATACTTGGTAGCTGCTGGTTAGCAAAGGGGATTGTAAAGTACTGGTGTAAACTTGGATCGTAGAACCAAATTTTACTAATGTCTCTTGGATCACGTCTGAATAAGAAGTGTTTCTTACTTCCATCTTTATTTTTGGCGTTAATAAAAATATTTAAGCAGGGGTCGTAATAGCGTAAGGAGTCTATAGTCACGCCAAAATGCTGGATGGTTCGCTCAAAACTTGGCATGAAGTCTAATAGTAAGGTTTTTGAGTCTTCTGGTAATGATGGTAAGCCTGTACCAATGCTTTCACCATCTCCATGAATACCTAGATACCATTTTTCCGTAGGACTTCGCCCTAAAGTGCTATGGATTCGCTTGTGATAAACCTTGGTTATAAAGGTAAGAAGCCAAACCTCAAATTCATCTAAGGTAAGTGTTGCTTCTTTTTCAGAGTCATAATTGTCTTTTTCCTTAATATTAGAAAATGTTGTACCGTTGATGCCATGAACCTCTTTCATAAACGTACCAATGAGACGTTCAATATGTCCACCAAACTGAGGTCTTGCTACTGGTCTAAATTCAAGGTTAATCCCATGAATTTCGCACGAACGAGCCAAGGTGTTTGATCGAAAGTCAGCACCATTATCAACGTGTATTTTTTGGGGATAGCCATACACTTGCCATTCTGTATGATCAATACCATGCTCAAGTAAAAGGCTTTCTTTTTGTAAGATACTTCTTGCGACACACATTGCAACTGAGGTTGCTGACGGTGGATCTAATGATAAATAATACCCCGTAATCATTCGGCTATAGACATCGATAGCTAGTGTCAAATATGGTCTACCAATGGATCTCCGGTGTTCGTTATCGACTAGCATCAAATCAACAGGTGTATGGTCTATTTGAATCACGCTCAATGGGTAATCTGCGTTAGGAAAAGAATGAGGCGTGGGTTTGAATTTTTTTCTAGCTTGCTCTATTTGGCCACGCTTTTTAAGCTGTTCATACTCTGAAATTTGATCAATGCGTAATTTAATAGCTTTTTTACTTGGTTTATCGATTTTCTCCATAGAGCAAAGTCGAAAAACTTCACGATAAGTCTGCTCTAAACTAGCCCTTTGCTTAGTCAAATAAAATGCTTTTATAGCTCTTTGAATAACATCGTCCTGAGCCTTGGTTAGACGTGAGTCACCTTCCTTCCAACCTCGCTTTTTCTCTACCAGTCCTGCAATAGAACCAACAGCCTGATACTGCTTAATCCAGCGGTATAATGAACGAATTGAAACATTAATCTCCTTTGAGCGTTTCATTATCAATTTTCGATGATTATGGCTATGCTCAGTATTGATAATAGGTTTGATCGCCTCAAACTTCGACTGTGCTTTTTGCCACTCTTCATCGCCAATAGCACTGATATCGACATTGATATGATCATTATTCTGATCTTTAATATTTGACAAACTTTGTATGTTAACAATACTGGTTTTACCCGTTTCAACACTACGAACTACGACCTCTGTACTCTCGTTTAAGTACTCGACTAGCTCATAGTGTTTATTATCAGACTTATTTAGATAGGTTTTTCCTTTACGCAAATCAATACGTCCACGCCTGATTTCAAATCTATCTAAACCCTCATCATCATGGTCAATCATGAAACCATACCCTTTCGTTGTTGGTGTTGACTCATTTATTGTATCTACATCGATACCTAGTTTTTGAAAATCATCTAAATGCCTGTCGAAGATAGATGAATCAGCTTCTATAATTCTACTATTATTCATAATCCACCCATACCTCTGTTAAGTCATTAATTTTAAGGAATAAATTGAATTTTAATCGTTTAGTAGCAAGTAAATGATAAATTACTCGTAATCCGTGATTTCGCAAGAAAGAGCCTATGTAAAAACGGGTTAATAGGTAATCTATGGTAGTTGTACCCATAAGCCTAACCTGCTTTAAAACCGCTTCCTTATCCTCTTCTTCGATTGCAGAGTTTTTGAACTTCATTAAGAGATTGATATTGTCTAAAGCTGTATTCTTGATACGACTCTCATCATAGATATGAAATACATAACCATTGTCTTTACAGTAGCGCTGCATCGTCTTCCACTTATCTGACCAGTCTCTCCAGTTCGCCTGCCATAGATCATGTGGTTTAACCTCAATAATCATATTTGGCTTACCAGAGCCTTCTACGAACTTGATAAAAAAGTCAGGGGTGTACTTATAAGTAATACCATTCTTGACGAAGGGTATAGTAATTGGTTGAGCAACTATATCCTCCACGTCTTCTCGAAAGGCATGAACTGTGATTAAATCGCGTTCTAAAGTTGATTCATAAGGTAATGATCTGCCTTTATATGGAATTCTTCCTGATACGCTCATTCTAGTCGGTTTTATTTTGCGCATTTGTCTCATAATAATTTGTCGCTTATTTAGCATTTATTAAATTTTATGACAGCTATTTGGTATATGTTTGTCATTTAATTGGTAGGTATTGGAATAGAAAAGAGGTGATATTGAAGGGTATTGTGCCAGTAATTTGGGATTATTACACTTGCGGTTACGATGGGGATGGATCAGCCAGATGCCGTTGTCGACCTCAGCAGATAAAACGTTATCAAGATAAGCTATCAGGTCCACTATTGGATCGTATCGATTTGCATATTACGGTACCAGCATTGCCTATTGCCGATCTGCAAAATGCGCAGGCGGGCGAAAACTCTGAGCAAGTTCGGGCTCGTGTCACAGCTGCACATCAGCGACAGATGACGCGGCAGCAGAAGGCAAATAATGAGCTCAGCCCTAGCGAAATTGATAAATATATTCAACTGGGCGAGGGCGAGCAGCAGCTTCTACAGCTTGCCCAGCAGCGTTTAAATCTATCAGCTCGTGGCTACCATCGGGTGTTGCGCGTTGCTCGTACCATTGCAGACTTGGCTGATAGTTTGGACATTACCAGTGCGCATGTGTCTGAGGCATTGAGCTACCGAAGCAAAGCGTAATCATCCTTCAGCATTGTTTGTCATGATCAAAGCTCGCTGTGATCCAAACTTGCTAGGATCCAAGCAACTAGGGCAGCGAAGTCATCAAACGCTTCAGTGGGGTTTAACTCACGAATATCTTGCCCGTAGTTATAGCCATAAGACAGTCCAAGCGTGTCCATTTTGGCATTTTGTCCTGCTAATATATCGTTTCTGGAGTCGCCGATCATGATAGCTTGATCTGGTGTGATTTTTAGCGACTCACAGACATACAGCAAGGGTGCAGGATTGGGTTTTTTCTGCGGCAAGCTATCACCGCCCAGCACTTCGCTGAACAAGTCCTGCCAGCCAAAAGACTGCAATATTTTGGGTACAAAACGAATGGGTTTATTGGTCACCAGCGCCAGTGTGTAGCCTGCAGAGTGTAGCTTCTTTAAACCGCTATCGACATCTGGATAGGCGACGGTTTTGCTGCCACTAATCTCTTTATAAGCAGCAAAAAAAACTTGCTCAGCGTAGTCCGCTTCCTCGACCGTTAACTCACCTTCTTGCACTTCTATTTTACCAACCAACGCGCGCTCAACCAGCAGTCTGGAGCCATTACCTACCCAGTTACGTATGGTGCTAATAGGAAAAGTGTCTTTGCCAAGTGTGGTGAGCATGGCATTAACAGCGTCCGCCAAATCTGGCACACTATCGATTAATGTCCCATCAAAATCAAAAATTAACAGTTGTTTTTTCATTGTTCCTCACTATTGGGCGTCATCACATTTATTATGTTTATCATGCCGTACTATACCTTAGCATAGCAGTGTTTCGTGACCAGTCAATTTAGTTGTCTGCCGTGCTTAATGTCCTGAGTACTAGTAACTATTCGACATCTTTATAGCGTTTACGATGTTCTTTTTTCATTGTTAGATAATCTTCGTTTTCACGACATTCGTCCCATTTAACTTTAAAAATCCGTGCTGACTCTGCTTTGACTGGATCTTCTTCTTGTCGCGGCAACTCTTCACGACCATGTGCGCCACTCTGACCTTTTTTATCATCAGGTACCGCGCCTTTATATTTCTTACCACCTTTATGATTGGCATAGCGACGAGCGCGGGTATAGCCCATTTGAATGAATTTGCGCGCCATGTCTGCACCGACGAAGTCATCGTCAGCCAAGTAATCTAAAAACATCTGATAGATAGTTTCACTACTTTCGCGAGCGATATCAGGAGTTGCAAAACGCCAGTGGGGTAGAATCTCAGACTTGTAAGGTTCTACCAGCAATACGCCTTGTTCACCGCGACCGACACGGTACAACTCAGGCTGAGCGCGCAAGTCTAAACTTTTATAATCCAAGTCGTAATCAAACTCTCTCATATCTGCGACCTATCATTCTTATCTACTTGTATGTGGTTATTGAGTATACTTAGCCAAAGGGTTCAGAAAAAAGCATAAAAGTGTTATGTAACCGTGACAGTAGGTATTTAGCGTCAAAAGTCGTGAGTATAAGTGGTTATGGTAAAGTCAGCTGTGAGACGTACAAAAGCTATTAATGTGATGAATGCGATGCTATGAGAGATGTTATGTTGAGAAATGAAAAAAGTATTACGGAGCCGAGCGGTTTGCGATTACCCAAAAATATACTGGTATCGTTGCTGCTGCTAACGATAAGCGTACTGGCTAATACGACTGCCCATAGTGCGTGGTTTGACAGTCTGATACCAGAGGGTGAAACCTATACAGTACGTGAAATAGATCGTGACTTAGCTTTTGTCGTTGATGGGTTTATTTATGATGCCCGTACGTCTTGTTTTTTGGCGGTGGGTGATCGGGTAGTGTTTTTTGAAGGGCGTCACGGTCTTGACTATCGCGCGACGATTTATAACTTGGACTCACGTGAGCGTTGTCATCTATTGTTACGTGAGCGGCTGAACTAGCTATGCCGAACTAGCTGTATAGAACGGGTTATAAAGAACCTGTTATACAAACCGTAAATAGCTTGAAGCATAAAAAAAGCCCCAAACATTATCAATGTTTGGGGCTTTTTAGAATTCTGTCAACGAATGGTGGCTCGAGGCAGGATCGAACTGCCGACACACGGATTTTCAATCCGTTGCTCTACCGACTGAGCTATCGAGCCGTTTCCGTTGAGGCGCTATTAAACTAAATATATGACCTGCTGTCAAGTGGTTTTTGCATTATATGTGCTAAAAGCAGATAAATAATCCAATTTAAGCAAAAATGACGGATTTCACCACATGTTCAGTCTTTTAGCCGTAGGAGTTCGTACTCGCTCATTATTCGGTGGATGTTGGTATCGATCGGGATAAACTCACGTACGCCTTTTTTGACTTCGATATCGTATACCATCTTAATAAACTTGGCATCAATTGCGCGCTTACGGTTTTCGGCGTGTACGGTGAGGTATTGCAGTTGCTTGGCATTGGTTTGACCCGCATCTAGGCAAGCGACAGCAGCGATAGGTTTGTCATTAAACATACCGACGTAAAGGGTTTGACCACGTTTAAAGCCTTGCTCGACGACGGCTAATACTTCTTCGCCACTGGGCTGCTCGTCATCGCTGTCGTATAGGGCATGCAGGCGCTCTGATAGCTCGTTTTCTCGTGCTGGCTTTTTAATAAGTGGGGCGTCCAAGCGGTTGATGGCGATGGCTTCTAAAGGCATAGTTGGTTCCTATCATTTGGTAGAGCAGATGATAAAACATGGTGGCAAGACGTGTCGCGTTAGAGAATCAAGGCGGTCACGATTGATAAAACTGAACTCACTATTTTAGCAGAATACGCTTATTTTGTGCGTGGTTTAGCGCTTGGTCATAGCGGTAAATGTTCGGGTTTGCTATTATGAGGATAAACAATACATTGTATCCATTAATACAGCTATAAATACTATGGCGTGTCACCCATTAGCCCATTAAGACACTGACTTATTTCGTACGCAAGCACTGATATCTTAAATTAAGATGTCTCATTTGAGGTTTCTCGTTATTGCTTGATGCAGACGATAACCGCCATTTATTTATCACTTATTTATCGGACGCTTGACGTCCTATTTTAATGACCGAATTTTATAGATAGAGAGTAGCCATGACAGCCAATTCGACCGCGCCATCTGAGCAAGACCAATCACAGAACCCACACCAGTACGGTCGTCCAGCACGTATCGCCACCGTTGAGCGCATCACTGCTGAGACACAAGTCAAATGCACCGTAAACCTTGACGGTACTGGTCAAGGCGTCATCGACACTGGCGTGCCTTTCTTGGACCATATGATTGATCAAATCAAGCGTCACGGTTTATTTGACTTGGATATCAAATGCACTGGCGATACTTTTATTGATGACCATCACAGCGTGGAAGACACTGGTATCACTTTAGGGCAAGCGTTCAACAAGGCGCTGGGTGACAAAAAAGGCATCCGTCGTTATGGGCATTTTTATGCGCCATTGGATGAGTCGCTTAGCCGCGCGGTTGTCGATCTGTCAGGCCGTCCTGGTCTGCATATGGAGATTCCTTTTACTCGCTCGCACGTGGGTAATTTCGATGTCGATTTGTTTAGTGAGTTCTTTTATGGCTTGGTTAACCATTCGTGGATGACGGTGCATTTAGACAACTTAAAAGGCAAAAACAGCCATCACCAAATCGAATCCACCTTTAAAGCCTTTGCTCGTGCCTTGCGTATGGCGTGTGAATATGATGAGCGCGCGTTAAACACCTTGCCATCGACTAAAGAGGCTTTCTAAGGCGTATTTAAGGCTGTTCTACAAGGTTACTCAAAAAGGCCAGTCAAGCTTGGCGTACTGGTTGTGAAGCCTGCGCTCGACTTCCTTGTAGTAAAACCTTATCTACACCTTAGTAATAGTCAAAATATTTAAAAACGAGAATCAATTGATGACTAAAGTAGCTTTATTAGACTATGGCATGGGTAACTTGCATTCGGCAGGTAAGGCCTTATCAGCGGTAGGCGCGGAAGTGTCTATCACAAACGACCCAAAAGTCGTCGCTGCTGCGGATAAGATCGTATTTCCTGGTGTCGGTGCCATGCGTGATTGTATGGCTGGCATGCACGAAGCTGGGATTGATGACGTCGTGCGCGAAGCGATATTTAATAAGCCTGTGATGGCCATCTGTGTCGGTATGCAGGCCTTGTTTGAGCAGTCTGCTGAAAACGGCGGCACGGCATGTTTGGATATTTTAAAAGGCACCGTCGAAGCGTTTGATCCCACGTGGAAAGACGAGCAAGGGGCTACGATTAAAGTACCGCACATGGGCTGGAACACCATTAACGGAATGGATTTGCATCATCCATTGTGGAGAGGGATTGCAGACAATGCGCATTTTTATTTTGTGCATAGTTACTATTGTGCGCCTGCAGATCGCTCGCAGGTGGCGGCTGTTTGCGACTATGGTCAGCCATTCTGTGCCAGCGTCATCCAAGATAACTTATTTGCCACGCAGTTCCATCCAGAAAAAAGCCATACCGCTGGCTTGCAGTTGTTAAAGAACTTCGTCGAGTGGGATGTGTAAATTCGGATGTGTCCTAAATCTGAAGCATAAGGGTTAAATAAGCTAAAAATAGCCAAATCGTTACCAAACTGCATCAAGCAACTTGTTAATATCCCGATATTATCTGTAATGCTTTTCTCATTTGGCTGCCATTTGTCTTCTTTTTCAAAATAACTTCTTTTTTAAAATGAGGACACGCCCTAGATATTTGATTTGGCAGTCGAGTGGGTTATGTTTTATCCTCGCGCAAAAGGGTTTGCTTGATTGCAAACCTTTTTTAGTTGTTTGCTGTTGGCTTATATTTGGAATATATAGTGGACTTTACTACTTTTAAAATTGTTATCATAAAAATAACGGGTCTCGCCAAAGATGCCCTACATATTTACGTCGGTATCGGTGTTTATTTGCTGTGTTTAATGCTGTTTCGTCTAGTCATTAAGAAGCAGCATATCCGGTCATTTACCGCCTTGATGGTCGTGACATGCATTGCTTTATTAGGTGAGTATTTGGATAATCGACAAACCATCGGGACTTTGGGTATAACGGGCCTGAACAGTAATGAAGTCGCTGCAAGTATCCATGATTTAATCAATACCTGTCTGGTGCCTTATGTGCTTTATGCCTTACATAAGTGGACGACAATTTTTTCAGCACGCCCGTGACATCAAGCTTTTAATTAAGTAAGCGCCATAAAAAAACGGACTATTAATAAGTCCGTTTTTTTCGTTTTGGTCGAATGTTTAGCACGCCCTATATGGTTATTTGCTTTGAACCTCATCATACAACTCACGTACCACTTCACCAATCACTCTGATTCCATCTTTCAAGGTTTGCTCATCAGCCGCGATACTCATGCGGACGCACTCATGTGCGTGCTGATAATCGCTGACATCGACGCCAGGAAAGAAGTACTGACTTGGCACGATGAGCGTGCCTTTTTCTTTAAGACGTTCGTACAGCTCAAGCGTGCTAATCGGTAGGTCTTTAAACCATAACCACAAGAATATCGCGCCTTCAGGCTTATGAATCACCAATGGATAGTCGCCCAATGCTTCTTTTAATAGTTTGACCGCAAGGATCGCCTGCTGTTGATAAAATGGCTTGATATCGTCATCTGACAATTGCTTGATACGGTCGTTTTCTACTAATGGCGTGGCAATCGCGGCACCAAAACGCGTCGGCGCTAGATTGACCACGGCATTCATCGAGCTAACGGCAGCGATGATCTCAGGAGCCGCAACGATAATCCCCGTACGAACGCCAGGTAAGCCGATTTTGGAGAGGCTAAAGCAAAGAATGGTATTGTCATCCCAGCTCAGCTCTACGTCTGAATAAATGATGTTTGGGAAGGGCATGCCATAAGCGTTATCGATAATCAGCGGTACATCGTGACGCTTGGCTATCTCTGCCAAATGTGCCATTTCCTCATCGGTCAACACGTTGCCAGTCGGATTGGTCGGGCGTGAGCAGCAAATCGCCCCGATACGACCTTCTTTAAGCGCTGGCAAGTTTTCAAGGGCATCAAAATCGACGCGATATTTGAAGAAGCCTTCCGCGCCATCGTGAGTCACTTCATCGATATGTGGCAGTACGGCGGTAAAGTGCTGACCGTCGAGATGCACGTCACTGTAGCCAATATACTCAGGCGTCAGCGGTAGTAAGATCGACTTATCAATTGATTGGTTTTGTTCGGTTTCGAAAGTACCGCCAAACAGATTGAATAAAAAGAAAAAGGCGTTTTGTGAGCCATTGGTTAAGGCGATGTTTTCAGGCGTTAGATTCCAATCATAATGACGATTAAAAAACTCAACCAATGCGTCGATGAATGCCGCGTCGCCCTGTGGGTTGGAGTAATTCCCCATGCTGACTATGGCACTGCTATTAGGTTCGCCAGCGTCATTGTCGTTGCCGAGTGCTTGATAGGTTTCTAAAAACAACTCATTCACGGCATCAATTTTGGCAGGGTTGCCACCGCCCAGCATGTTGACTGGCTGATCGCTCTTTAGCGCATCGCCCAGATCGTCCATCAATTGTGAGATGCCAGTGGGCTGGGTGAATTTTTGACCGAACTTTGAGAATTTCATAAGACTACCGTGCTGTTTTGGAAGGTGTTGTCAGAGGTTGTTTGATTAAGTGAAACTAGTATAGCAAATGAGGGCTAGGTAATCCCCCCAATAAATAAGCAAACTGCATGGCTGATATTGGTTTATATGCTTGTACGTTGAACGAATCAAAAAACGCCCTCTAGATGAGTAGAGGGCGTTTTGGTTTGTGAAGCTGAGAAAATTTCTAATAGGGGCGATTAGAAAGGGAGTAAATAACTAGTCGCTAAAGTTTCCTTATCGAGTGAGGTACTAGTCTAATGCTAGTTATTCAAGAATATTCTAAATTTCCAAAGGCAAGCTCTTTAACTACATTAGGCATATACCCTGTAAGAGCTGGTTGGTTATCTAAACCTAATAGGTTATAGATTTGGCCTCCTATGCCAGGAATCACTTCACCTTCCTTATTTTTTCTATCGTCTATAGCGAAACAAATAAACTCAAATTTACTAGAAATTTCCTTTGGGAAAGCGTCCTTTAATTTTTGTTCAGATTTTTTATGAGCTACAGGTGATAAAATATATATTTTATTAATCTTATCAATTTTGTCTAGCATCTCAATAAGGTTAGTACGAACCACACAGCTACCTGACATAACAGATTTAACAATTATAACATTATCTATGTCTTCATAGTTTGGTTCAATAAAACTATGAAGAATTGGTGCTACGCTAGTTTGGCTAGGTAACTGGTAATGATGATTCCAAAATACAGCCAGTTTAGTGTTTACATTATGGTTTTTCAAGATAGCTGATACACCGTGTTGAAGATAATCAGCATCTTCAGCAGTGGAAACTACAATAGTATCAGTACTTTTCTGACTTATAAAATCAGGTAAGATCGCTTTAGCTAAGAGTTTACCTAACTCTTGCATAGCCAACTGATATGATTTAGGCACATCTGAACTTTCCAAAAGGCAATCAAGTTGCTTTCGTGCTTCAGGTGTAGCGATAGAGGTGTAAATTCTACTCATTTTATCTCTCCCGTATTGGAGGATTTTAGAGATTGCATAATATTATAACCAGTAACTGACAGCATTAAGCTCACTAATCCCTTGATATCTGTAGTTCTCTCAGTTACGGATTCAGGGACTTCTCTTAGAAACTGTATACTACATGTTACTTTTATTCCGTTTACATCAAGAATTAACTTGTCATAGTTTAAACTATACACAACACAATGTGAATGTTTTGTCAATATTTGTTGTACCCAACTAGGAATTTCAGCAGTGTGAGTACGAAATTTTATGAAAGGGTTTGGATTTGCATCAGACTCTGCTTGCTTGAAAATATCTTCAATAGTTCTATGCTTTCCAGCTTGTAAAACGCCGTTTATTAAAGTAGCAGCATAATCACACTCAGAACTAGAGGGATATTCGATGAGTTTAGCAACATATTGATATAGTTTAGTATTGTGAACTAGGTCATATATATTGGGGTAAAACTCAAAGTATTCACAAGTATCATTATTCTTTAAGTCAGTAGGGATTTTCTCTTGGTTCTCTGAGGCATGTTTTTCGCTCGAAACTAATAAGCAGTTTTCTGTGGTGTCAACCTTAAAAATATTAGTATCAATACTTCTTTGTTTTCGGAAACGACTGCTAATCTCATCTGTCCACTTAGCTGCATCTCCAGACGAGTTTTTAGCTTGAAAATTGTATTTTGTACTTACCTCATAATCAATGTGACAAATATCATCTACAAAGCCAATTACTTGAGACTCAACGACTTGATTGGCACAACTATGAGAGTACTTATTAGCTATTTCAAAAGTTTTATAAAGCAAGAATTGGTTTTCATAGTCTCTGCCTTTCTGATTATTATTTCCGCCTTTATTGATGTTTTTTAGATTCTTAGAGCTTTCTTGGCCAAAGTTCTTGTGTACAAAATCTATAACTTCCTCGTTACTCGGCATATCCATAAAAACCCTGTGCTCTAGAAATATTTTGGTATGTCAATATATATGATGGCTATTCTACTGGCAAGTGTTGAGTAATATAGAGTCTATTTATTTAGGTCTTGAAATAAAAGGTTAAATTATAAAAAGACTTAGGGTTTTTATTAAACCATCGCTCTTACCCGCGCCATAATCCCGCGCCCAATCACCAGTTTCACATAAATAATAGCAATGGCAAACAGCAATGCGACTAACGCAAGACCGCCAAGTCCTAGATTTGCCCACGGCACGCTATAGCGCAAATTAAACCATTGAATCACCGCCAGCCAAGCGCCGACACTGGCGATAACCACAGCAAATGCCGCCGCACTAATCCCAAGCACACCCAGCTCTAAGATATTGAGCATATACAAGTCACGCTTTTGCATACCCAATAGTCTAAACGACGCACTCTCTTTCATACGGTCTTGCGACGTAGAGAGTAGTGAGCTGATGAGTACCAACAGACCAGTCAATAGAGCAAGCAGCGTAAATATATAGACCAAGCGGCTCATCTGTGCGACCAACCCTTGGACTTGCTCAGCGATGATCGTACCGTCAATACTAGTCACAGCAGGGAACTCGCGTACCAGCTCACCTTGCAACTCAGGAATATCATCGGCAGAGACATGTGCCGTCGCAAACTGGATTTGCGGTGCTTTGGCGAGGATGTCAGGCTCAAATAAGAAGTAGAAAAACGGACTAGGGCCACGCTCATAACGCGAGCGGATACTGGTAATCTGTCCAGTCAGTTCAATCCCCTGAATGTTGAAGCTAATTTGATCGCCCATACCGACGTTTAGCATGTCTGCTGCCGTATCTAAGATAGACAGTGGTTGCACCTGCTGAAGTGCGGACGCATTGGCATCTTGATCGTCTATCGGTGTATACATCGCATCGTCAGTCAGCGTCTCAGTAATAAACTCCGTGTCCATGACGGTGTCGGCATAACTTAAATTAAAGACACGAGTCGGGTCGTCCTCTCCTTCTGGCGTGTCGATATCTTTTGCAGGTATACCATTGGCCGTGATGATACGTGAGCGAATCACAGGGTAATAAGTGACGGGCACATCAAGGATGCTATTTATCTGATCGTGCTGTTCGGTTTGTACGTCTAACAAAAATAGATTTGGCGCATCTTCTGGATAGGCGTTGATAAACTGTTCATTGATACTATGGTTGATAGAAGTAATCAGGGTCAATACCGCGACTGATAACGACAAGGTCACAAAGAATAATGCTGATTGATTGCCTTTACGTGCCAAGTTATGGATCGCAATACGTCGCATCCAGCCGACTTTTTTGCCAGTGGCTAAGCGTGCCAGCAACCAAAGCCAACCGCGTGCTAAGCCCCAAAAGACTGCGGTAAATAAGATCAATCCGATAAGCAGCTGTATTCCTAGCATTAAAGAATCAACTTCATAAGCCAAAAACGCATAGAGCCCGATTAATAATAAACCATAACGTACTATTGGCAGGCGTTTCTGCCAAGGCACAGGTTTGGTCGATTGACTAGCGCCTTGATTGAGTAGGGCAGCAGGCTTGGTATTATCAAGCGCGTGCAGACTGCGCTGAGTAATCAGCAGGGTCAAGACAAGCGCGATGATGATGGTTTTGATGATACTGATAGGGTTGATGGCCAGACCCAAATCTGCCGGCAAAATAGCCGTTAGGTATGGTTGACCGATTTTGAGTAGTGCCAAGCTCAGCGTCACTGCAGCGACACATGCCAATACAGCCATGATCAGTAATAGCCAATAGTAGCTACGCTTGATAGAGCGATTGGTCTCACCCAGTGCCATGCGTATGGCGTCGTTGGATTGCTGCTTGGTGACAAATGCAGTAATCACCCCGTACATAGCGACGGCGGACAATAGTAGGACAGCGATGACCAATAGCTTCAGAAACATCAAAACATTGTCAGAGATGCGTGAGACAGACGTCTCCTCTGATTCAGGATCAGACAGTTCAATCTCGGGATAATTAACCAGTAGCTGTGTCAACGCTTCGTTCTGAGAGGCTATCATCTCAGAGTCACCCGCCATCTCGATTTGATAGTGGACTCGGCTACGCTGCCCCATTAAGTTGGTCGCTTCTAAGGCTTCTTGCTGCATCATGACTCGACCACCAAAGCCAAAGGCAGTGAGTGGGCGATCTGGCTCTCTGATCAGCTCATCACTGATCGTAAAACTGGCTTCACCGATAGTAATGCTATCGCCGATAGTGACGTCTAAGCTACTGAGCACTTCAGGCGCGACCACCACGCTATTAGCACTTAGTTGCTCCCATAGTGGCTTGCCCGACGCAAGCTCAACCTCACCATACAAAGGATACGCATCGGTAACGCCTTTAATGCGAGCCAATAGGGTTTGCTCACCTGAGACCAGCATGGCGTTGAATTTATAACCATAAACGGTTTGGTCATCAGGCACAGTCTCAACCTGTGCCAATACCTCTTCAGGCCAAGCTTGATTGCTTTCTAGTATTAAATCACCACCGACGAGTGCCAGTTGATTGTCATTGACGTAGCTATTCACGGATTGTTGGATAGAGTCCAACGTCAGATAGGTGGCGAGCGACAGCATCAGAGTGAGTAAAAACAGCGACGGATATATCCAGCGTCGCCACCAACTGCGCGACAAAGCCTGTGCGCCCAACGTACGAGCATTGAAAGGGTTGTTGCTTTTTTTATGAGTCATATCGTCAGCGTTGCCATGGGCATCTATAGAAGGCTTATTCATTGGTTGCTGATCCATCTATAACGCCATCGTGCATGGTGATTACACGGTCAGCCATCTCCGCGAGCGCAGGGTCGTGGGTCACGACGACCAGTGCTGACCCAGTTTGCTGGCGTAAATCCAATAATAATCGCATGACTTGGTCAGCGTTGTGCTCATCCAAGTTACCTGTTGGCTCATCGGCGAATACGATTTTGGGCTGTGAAACCAAAGCGCGGGCAACAGCTGTCCGTTGCTGCTCACCGCCGGATAACTGATTGGGTAAGCTGTCTCGTCTATGACTCAAGTCCACAGAAGCAATTAGCTCATCGACTCGTGCTGTGTCGGAGCGTCGAGCGATATCAAGCGGAAAGGCGATGTTTTCTGCTACCGTTAATGTGGGCAGCAAGTGAAACGATTGAAAGACGAAACCCATATCGCTTTGACGAATCGCTGCTAGCGCATCCTCATCAAGGTCGCTCAGCGTGTTTTCTCCCAACTTAACGGTGCCACTATCAGGGTAATCAAGCGCCGCAAGTAACCCGAGCAAGGTAGACTTACCTGAGCCAGACTTACCCATGATGACGACAAACTCGCCCGCATCGACATGAATACTGACGTCTTTGATGATAGACAGTCTTTGTTCACCAATTTGCACGGTTTTGTTGAGTTGTGATGCGGTAAGCAGTGCTTTACTTGTCGGTTCTGCTGTCGGTGTTGATGGGGCTGAATTGGATAATGTCATTACATGGTCTCAGTTGACGTGTCTTTGGGGCTGCGGCTGGCGTGTCAGAAATGGATGCAGCTACCTTATGGAACCAGGGCGTGTCTTCAATTAGTTGCTTTCATTTTCTACAAATGCTTCCAGCTCAGGCTTTAGTACAGGCAAAATATTATCATTGACGATAATCGTGTAGCCTTCTTTGTTGGGATGAATAGCATCGTCTTGATTTAGGTCAGGGTCACCGCCCACGCCCTGTAAAAAAAATGGAATAAGAGGCACATCCATGTCTTCTGCTATACGAGGGTATATGCCTGAAAACGCGGTAACATAGTCATTGCCTAGATTGTCATAGATGGACATGCCACCTAAGATCACTTCGCTGCCATTATCTTGTAGTGACGTGATCGCAGTGCGAATGTTTTCCTCAATCGTCGCCACATCGATACCACGCATGGCGTCATTGGCACCAATCGTTAATATACTAATATCAGGATTGGTCTGCGCGACCCAGTCCAAACGGTTTACTAAGCCAGTACTGGTCTCACCACTCAAGCCAGAGTTGACGACCTCGACGTTTTCGTAGCCCATTTGCTTTAGCTGTGTTTCTAATTGAGCAGGGTAGTTGTTATCAGAGTCTACCCCGAGACCTTCTGTCAAAGAGTCACCCATCGCCAAAATGGTAATAGGTTGAGAAATCTTTGCTACTTCAGCCTGATCGGACGACGTTTCATGTGAAACACTGTCGCTATTTGCCGTGGCGAGTTGATCTTCAGTGTTTGTCTGTGAAGTGCCTGTTTGCGAACTGTCTACCTGCGATGTGTCTGCTATATCAGCTTCTGCTTGAGACGTATCTGCATCGTTATCTGCTGCTGGACTGCAACCTACCATAGCTAAGCTGGCTAGCAATGCCAAACCGAGTCTTTTCGGTAGGGAAGTCGAGAGAGGAGGTGTTTTTGAAAATAAAGGCATAGTGGTTGTACTACCTGTCTGTTTCTACATTTAGCGCTTATATTAACAAATTTGAGAGTAGTAACCTGTCTATGATTGGTTATCCATGTTTCCTAACCTTATCGTTTTGGCAGTCATTTAAAAAAACCAGATGCTGCCTGATAAGTTTTCTGACAGACATCAGGGTTTAGGTCTTCTGTATTTAACTATTTATATTGAAATAGGCATGAGTGACTTTATCACAGCAAAAGTGCTGATAAACAGACACGCCAACGGTTATGTTAAGTTTGCCAAACCATTTTTTGCATTTATCGCTTTAGGAACGCTGCCAGACTGGATAAAAGCAAACAGCACCCTTTGGTTTAAGACATCTAAGTACCTAGTCATAGCAGGCAATAGCGGACGACAGCCCGATCTGATTTGTACTCTTAGCTGTTGCTTGGTGGGTATCACCATTGTTCATGTCTGTTCTTTTGTATCCAATCTAACGTCCGTATCTACATATCAATCAAACGGGGCGACCATCAACCATGACAGGGCGGCTTACCAGCCAAGCCATCACGACGTTGATTATCATCAGTATGAGTAGTAATAATAACGTAAAGTCCCAGCTCTGTGTCGCGTCGTGTAACCAACCTGCTCCCAATGGGCCAAAAAATGCAATCAGATAGCCAACGGCTTGTGACATACCAGAAAGCTCACTGGCCTGATTGGGGGTGTAAGTCCGCATCGAAAAAATCATGATACATAAGGTGAATATCGCTGAACACCCTATACCCATCAGCCCTGACCACAACCATGCAACGTCGGCAGACAAGTAGGTCATGCCTAGGATACCAACCACATTTAGCAAGGCGGCAGATACAGCCATGGTTTGGAGAGGACGTCCACGATTGACCAACCATGTCAAACTCAAAATCGACACTGGTGCCATAAACTGAAACACAGAACCCATCTGTCCGGCTTGAACGGCTGACAACCCTTTGCTCACCCAAATGGATGGCAAGAAGCTAGCAACCGTATAAAATAGCAATGACTGCAAACCCATAAATATTGCTAATTGCCAAGCAAAAGGCGTACGCCACATAGAGATTTCTGATGATCCATTTGCAGGCTTATCCACTGCCTGATGGTGAGATGAGCCGAGGCGTAAGCGTAAAAACACCCAAAGTACAATGGCAAAAACACCCAAAACCGACCACCCACCCAATGCCCATTGCCAGCCTACTTGCTCAGATAGTGGTAGCACCACGCCTGCCACTATGCCCGCTGATATGGTCATTGTTAGACTAAATATACCTGTCATCAGCGGTATATGATTTGGTGTGCGTTGCTTGATCACAGGAGCAGCCAAAGTATTGGCAAAACCAATGGCCAGCGTCAATAATACCGTGCCGCTTAAAAACCCTACCCAGGTGGGAATGAGAGATCGTATGATCATACCAGTCGACAATAATGTGATCATCACAATTAGGATGTTTTCAAGGCCGAAGCGCTTACCGATGGTCGGTGCGATAAGTGCACCCAAAGCAAACGTCAGCATCGGTACAGCACCCAGCCACCCAAGTTTGGTTTCAGAAATAGCAAGGGCATCTTGCACGATAGGCGCAATTGAGCCGAGTGCGACAATGGGTGCACGCATATTGACGCCCAATAAAACCATGGCAAATAGCACCAGCCAAAAAGTAAAGCGCGAAGAAGGTAGGCTAAAGGCGGATGGAGGGTTCTTCTGCGATGGGTTTTTTAAGTTTGGGGAGATGGACATAGCAGCACGACGGTTATTTAAAAGAAGAAACAAGCACGTCATGACACCGTGCCGAAGAAATATTATTGGTAAAATATCACTGGCAAAAAAAACACCAGAAAATTTTCACTAGAAAGGTAAGCTAGAAAAAAATTGAGATGTCAGCAGTATGGTGTAAATTAGGTCACGCAACCCTGCGACTCTATAGTCAGTGTCGCGGTCAAATGCTAACGCACCCTAATACATCAAAGGCGGTAAGCGTTATAAAACAAACACGCCCTAGAGTAAACCATAGTTAAAATAGTTTGAAAATCGCTACGGTATTGCTGGTATTTTTTATTTATTGAAAGTAATGATAGTTAGTGCCATCGACTCGTAAGAATCCATTTATAGGTATTCAAAAAATAGCGTCAAACCCTACCGTGATAGGATTTGACGCTATTATCATAACAAGGGACGACCGAATACTACCAGTGTATGGAAGTAAGCGGGCTGTTATTGTTTATACAGATTTACCCAAATTCGCTGCTTTTAAAGCATTTTCTTGTTGCTCAGTAGCGATTGAGTCGCACTTGTTTGGATCATCACCACAAAAAGAGCAATGTTCATCACCCATTAGTTTGGCCACGCCGCCGCATGAGCCTTTAAGCGGCTTCTTTTTGACCATATAACCGATACCCATAAAAACGAAAAACAGGATAAATACAGTAAAAGTAATGGCAAGCATGGGGAGTAATTGGCTAAGCATAGCGGGAACCTCGTTCTAAAAAAAGAGCAGTTGCTGGTGACAGTAGCGATTATAATCTCAGCTGCCGTAGTTTGACTGTCATCATGTACACGTCATTTGGTAGCAACTGCATAATATTATAGCAAATTTTCGTGATGCTCGTTGTGAGTAATCGTGTTCTCTTGTTTCAAAGTTACGGTTCTTTGTCAGCACGTAAATCTTGCATCGTTGAAGTTTGTACGACTTGCCAGTCTTCTATGCTCCCATCAGCTCCGCCTGTTTGCGCGCTATCAGACAGCACCACAAACATGGCAGCTAGATCTTGTTCCTTAGCGATGTTGAGTGCTTTTTCATACGGCATAGCAGTGAGAGCTGTTGCCCAAGCATCTGCTAGCGCAACCGAGTCGGCAGCGACTGTAACAGAAGGCGCACCACCAGCGATAGGCTCGCCAGTAGTAGGGTCAATGGTGTGACTATAACGCTTACCATCAAACATGACGGAGTTGCGATAGTTGCCAGAAGTCGCTAAATGCATTTGATTATTGGTTTTAATTGGTTGTCGAATCGCAGATATGCTTTGGCGTTCAGTCACTGTACTGTCGGTGATAGGTGCGTCGATCGCGATCTGCCACGGCTGTTGTTGGTTATTCACACCAGAAGTAGCAATTTCGCCGCCTATTTCTACCATGTAGTTTCGAATTTGATAATCATCTCTGAGTACAGCGGCGATGACATCGACACCATAACCTTTTGCTACTGCTGAAAAGTCCAGTCCGATGCCATCTTTGGTCTTATAGATGGTGGTATCGTTTTTTACAATACTATCAAAATCTACCAAGGCTTTTGCTTGTGCAATTTCCGTTGCCGTTGGTGGTCTTTGCAGACGATCAACGGTCATGGTACTGCCAAAACCCCAAGTTTCTACCAATGGCATAACCGTAGGGTCAAATGCACCACCAGATTGTTGATAGACAACTCGTGAAACATCAAGCACTTGAGAAAAATCTGCATCGATGGTGATAGGCGTTTCTGCACCTAGATGGTTAAATTTAGAGATTGTAGAGTCGGTTTGATAGGTAGACATGCTGTCATTGACCTGTTGCAGGCGTTCATCTATCGAAGCTTGTAAGATCTCTTCATCGACATCAGAGGGCGTCTGATAACTAATATGATAGCTGGTACCCATCGTCTCACCGCTCAGATAGTCATAGTTCGGTGTTTGCTGACAGCCGATCAAACCCAAAAGACTAGAGAGAGCAACCGTACCAACTAAGGCGCTCTTGGTCAGGGTGTTGTTGGCTTTGGTAGAAGGCATCCGATAAGTTGACGAGGTGCACTTAGACGAGAGATGCTTTGATGAGCGGTACTTGGATGAAAGGTACTTTATAGTTTTCATAATTTCTTTACTATAGCGAAGGAGTGAGTGAGACAACAGAATGTAAAATAGCTGTTGGATAAGCACAGCCTATTTTACACCCCTTGTTACCAATAAGACCAATTGCTTCAGGACATTGTGTGTTCAACACGCCCTAGTAATTGTCTACTACTTTACCTGTAAGTTTCGGATTAAGCTATATAGCTTCGGTGGTGAGAGGCGGTTGATTCTCGTTGCTAGCATCTCTTTAGTTCCTGCTACGATGATATATTCTTCACCGTTCGACAGGGCTTTTACGGTTCGCTTCGCAAAAGTGTTTGCACTCAAACCATTATCCGTTGCTTCATCCATTGTGCCTTGCGTCGTACCGTCACCAGTTAACGCATTAATAGAAACATTGGTTTGAATAAATCCTGGAAATACCGTTGCGACTTCAATACCTTGATGATGTAGCTCAGCTCGCAAACTGTTCGCCCACATATGGATGGCGGCTTTGGCAGCACCGTAAGCGCCGCGATACTGTGTACCTAATAATCCTGCCACGCTTGAGATCATCACGACTTTGCCGCCACCTTGAGCGATCATATCTGGTAACACCAATCTGGTCAGACGTGTTTGTGCAAAGTAATCAATCTTCATCAGTTGCCGTTCGACGGCCTCTTCTGTTTCCATAATAAGTGAGCGTTGACTGATACCAGCATTGTTAATCAGCCAGTCGATTTTTCCTGCTTCAGCTTTGGCAGTTTCATACGCTTCTTTTGCTTGCTCTGCGTCACTGATATCAAACGGCACGATGATATGCTTTTTTTTATTCTTACAGCTATGTCGGACGGCCTCAAGTTTTTCGGTATTCCTCCCACTCAGAATGATCTTAGCACCTTTTTTTGCGAAGGTAATGGCCAGTGCCTGACCTATACCACTAGAGGCACCAGTTATCCAAATAGTTAGATTTTTATATTTCGTTTTCATAGAAATCCCTTTTTTGATATGTAAATATCTAATGATATAGGAGAGAGTAGACAGTCTGCTATTGAGATTTGTAGTCCAGTTTTCTTAGGTGTGGTTTTTGCCCAGCGAAAAAAAAGAGCCTCAGTCGAGACTCTTTTTTTTTGATAGCTTTATAAAAACTGTATTTATCTAATAGTTTGGCTTAACCACCAAAGTCATCAAGCATGATGTTTTCATCTTCCACGCCTAAGTTATGTAGCATGTCGATGACAGCTGCGTTCATCATTGGTGGACCACACATGTAGAATTCACAGTCTTCTGGATTTGGATGGTCTTGGAGATATTCTTCCAACAAGACGTTGTGAATAAAGCCTGTATATCCTGTCCAGTTATCTTCTGGCAGTGGATCGGATAACGCGACATGCCACTCAAAGTTATCAAACTCTTCTGCCAGTTGGTCGTAGTCTTCAACGTAGAACATCTCACGAATAGAGCGTGCACCATACCAAAAGCTAATCTTACGATCAGAGTTTAAGCGCTTAAGCTGATCGAAGATATGCGAGCGCATCGGCGCCATACCAGCACCACCACCAACGAATACCATCTCTGTTTCAGTTTCTTTGGCGAAGAATTCACCATAAGGACCTGAAACGGTGACTTTGTCACCAGGGACGAGGCTAAACACCCAAGAAGACATTTTGCCTGGTGGGATACCGTCAGGACCACGTGGCGGTGGACTGGCGATACGAATATTAAACTTGATGATGCCTTTTTCTTCTGGATAGTTTGCCATTGAATAGGCACGAATAACGGGCTCATCAACTTTTGAGACATATTTGAAGATACCGAATTTTTCCCAGTCTTCTCTATACTCTTCTTCGATTTCGAAATCTTTGTAATGTACTTCATGCGGTGGCGCTTCTAGCTGGACGTAACCGCCAGCTCGGAAGTTAACTTCTTCACCTTCTGGAATTTTAAGTACCAGCTCTTTAATAAAGGTTGCGACGTTTTCGTTAGAGACAACCTCACATTCCCACTTCTGTACATCAAAAAACTCAGGGTCAATCTCGATTTCCATGTCTTGCTTAACAGATACCTGACAAGCTAAGCGCATGTGATTACGGATTTCGCCTTGAGTAAAATAGCCTTCTTCGGTGGGTAGGATAGAACCGCCACCTTCAATAACACGGCAACGACACTGTGCACAGGTACCACCACCACCACATGCTGAAGATAAGAAAATACCTTCGCTAGCAAGTGTTTGCAGTAGTTTACCGCCTGCAGGCGTCACTACGTCATTATCGGGATTATCATTGATATGGATGGTGACATCACCTGAACTGACCAGTCTTGAGCGTGCTGCCAAAATAATGGCAACAAGGCCCATGATGATCAAGGTAAACATAGCAACGCCACCAATCGCCGTAGCATAATCCATGATATGTATCCTTAATCTATGGAGTAGGGGTAGGAGATAGACATTATTTTGTCTGCTCTTGCCGCCTACTGAATAAATGAATTAAATAGGTCAAATCGCTAAATAGGGTTTTAAGCTTAGCGGTTTAAATTGACATACCGCCAAAAGACATAAAGCCAAGTGACATCAGACCAACCGTAATAAAGGTAATACCAAGCCCACGTAGCGGCCCTGGAATGTCTGAATATTTTAGCTTTTCGCGAATACCAGCCAATGCAGTGATCGCAATCGCCCAACCAAAGCCAGCACCTACGCCGTATACGACGGACTCGCTAAAGTTATAGTCACGCTCAACCATGAACAATACACCACCTAAGATGGCACAGTTTACAGTGATGAGTGGCAAGAACACACCGAGTGCGTTGTACAGACTTGGTACGAACTTATCTAAGAACATCTCCAAAATCTGTACTGTGGCAGCAATAAGGCCAATGTAGCTCAATAAGCCCAAAAAGCTCAAGTCGATATCAGGGAATCCTGCCCATGCCAGCGCACCACTTTTTAGGATGTACTGAAAGAGTAGGTTGTTCAGCGGTACAGTAATCAGCATAACAACGATGACTGCCACACCCAGACCTAATGCAGTTGAGACTTTCTTGGATACTGCCAAGAAGGTACACATGCCCAAGAAGTAGGCAAGCGCCATGTTCTCAATAAAGACTGAAGTTATAAATAAACTAATATAATGTCCCATTAGTGTCCGCCTCCATGTGCCATGCCTTTAGACTGTGGCTTCATTACAAACTCAGCTTCTTCAATCTGTTCTGGTTTCCAGATACGGACGATGGCAATGAATAAGCCAATAATAAAGAACGCTGATGGTGGCAACAGTAATAGACCGTTTGGAATATACCAGCCGCCATCGGTGACAGGTTGCAGGATAGTGATACCAAACCACGTGCCTGCACCGAGTAATTCACGAATAGTCGCAACGAATAGTAGTACTGCAGAGTAGCCAAGACCATTACCGACACCATCTAAAAAGCTAGGTATTGGTGAGTTGCTCATCGCAAATGCTTCGGCACGACCCATTACGATACAGTTGGTGATAATCAAACCAACGAAGACTGACAAGCCTTTGCTCACATCGTAAGCAACCGCTTTTAGGATCTGGTCGACCAAAATAACCAAGGAAGCAATAATCGTCATCTGTACGATAATACGAATGCTTGATGGAATCTGTTTACGAATGATAGAGATAAAGAAGCTTGAGAACGCTGTTACCAGTGTCAAAGCCACACACATCACCATGGCATTAGACATGCTGGTTGTGACCGCCAATGCTGAACAGATACCTAGTATCTGAAGAGCGATGGGGTTATTATCAAAAACAGGTGAAGTTAAAATACTTTTAGTATCAGCCATTTCATGCCTCCTTGCCGTTTACTACTGGTAGCGCAGCTGCCAGTTCGGTTTTAGGTTTAGCTGCTAGCTTTGATTGACTTGCTTGTGCGCCTATTTCTTCAAGTGTTTCACCACTCTCTTCGCGTAGCTTGTCGAGATAGGGCTTATAGCCTTGCTCACCCAACCAAAACTGAATCATGTTGCTTACGCCGCGGCCAGTAAGTGTAGCGCCACTGATACCGTCAACCCAGTTTTCTCTTTGTGTACCTGCTTTGGTCACACCAGTAGCAACTTCGCCGTCTGCATTATAAGAGTGAATACCACTCCATTTAGCGCGCCACTCTGGCTCTTCAATGCGGGCACCTAGACCTGGTGTTTCTTTATGCTCATAAAAGCTGATACCTTTAATGGTATTCATATCGCTCTCGAGGGTTAAGAAACCATAGATAGTACCCCATAGGCCATAGCCTTGAATGGGTAGTACGACCAGCTCAGGTTCACCTGCATCGTCATTTTTAACATAGACTTTGGCATATATAGGCTTACGGCCGATACCAGCAGGATCATTGTCGCCTAGATCTTCACTTAGTGCTTGGTTTTTGGTCGCTTGGCTAGCGTCATAAGTATTACGATCAGGAATACCAGCGTCTGCTAGTGTTTCATCATCGACATAGCTGCCTTCACTTAAGTCAACAATCTCGACGTTGAAGTCTTCAAAACGTTCGGCAACATCGTCTGCTGTATCAGATTCAGCGTTGAACATATCAGCAGCAACTAGGATGTTTTTGTTACGGTCTAAGCGCGCATTTTCTACCTGTGCTGGTTTTAAACCAACAGCAACTGCTGAGACCAATACCGAACACACCAAGCACAGCGTTAACGCCACACCGATGGTTTTTGTATTATTACTTTTGGGCTTGGACATAACGAACCCTCCGAGCTGTTTGGCGTTTGATGTTTGCTTGGGTCACAAAGTAATCAAACAATGGAGCAAATAAGTTGGCAAATAGAATGGCTAGCATGATGCCTTCAGGGAAAGCTGGGTTAACGACACGAATCAATACGGTCATAAAACCAATCAAGATACCATAGGTCCAGCGGCCTTTATTAGTGTGAGCAGCTGACACAGGATCAGTAGCCATAAAGACTGCACCAAAGGCAAAACCACCGATAACCAAATGCCAGTAGAACGGCATATTCATCATCAGGTTGTCTTCAGAGCCGATCATATTAAAGATTAATGAAGTGACAATCAGACCAACCACACAGCCTGCCATGATGCGCCAAGAAGCAATACGCGTCCAAAGTAGAACGGCACCACCGATTAAGATAGCCAGCGTCGATACTTCACCGATACTACCTTGCATGTTGCCTAAGAATGCATCACCCCAAGTGATCGCATTACCGTAGACATCAACGAAATCTTGAGGCGAAACACCCAGTGCTGCAAGACCAAGTGGGGTAGCACCAGAGAATCCATCGACCGCTGTCCAAATAGAATCACCAGACATATAGGCTGGATACGCAAAGTATAAGAATGCACGGCCCGATAGTGCAGGGTTAAGGAAGTTTTTACCTGTACCACCGAATACTTCTTTTGCCACGACCACACCAAAGGTGATACCCAAAGCAACTTGCCATAATGGAATATCTGGTGGTAGACAGAGTGCAAACAAAACAGAAGTCACAAAGAAACCTTCGTTGACTTCGTGTCCACGCACTACAGCAAAAATAATCTCACAGAGAATACCGACAGCAAACGTCACGATATAAATCGGTAGGAACTGCATAGCGCCATAGACGAAACTTGCCCAGATGCTATCTGGGTTGTAGCCTGCCATGCTCGTGATGATGGTACGCCAGCCTTCAGGCTGTAAGCCAAGCTGAGCAATAGCAGTCAATCCTTGATGACCGACATTGTACATACCCCAAAACATCGCTGGGAAAGTACATAGCCATACGGTAATCATGATACGCTTTAGATCAATACCATCACGTACGTGTGAAGATGCGTGTGTCGTTGAGCCTGGTTGACGTAAGAACGTATCAAACATCTCAAAGATGGCATAATATTTTTCGTGTTTGCCACCTTTGGTGAAAGACGGCTCCATACGATCGAACATATTGTGTAAAAATTTCATCGTGGTTAGCCCTCCAGCTCAATGCGCGTTAAGTTATCACGCAAGATGTCACCGAACTCATACTTGCCAGGAGAGACGAAGGTGCATAAAGCCATGTCTTCTTCGTCCAGTTCCAGTACGCCCAATTCTACGCCACTAACGATGTCTTCAACGATCAAAGCACGCAATAGTTGTGTTGGCAGGTAGTCTTGTGGCATGACTTCTTCATAGACTCCGATAGGCACCATCGCACGCGGTGAGCCATTGCTCGTCGTTGTGAAGTTGTATTTTTTACCACCGAAAAACTGCGAAATATAGATAGGCAGCTTAGAGAAGCGGTTTTTGCCAGGTGTAAAGAAGTG
Source organism: Psychrobacter sp. (assembly GCF_030457785.1). Taxonomy (GTDB): domain Bacteria; phylum Pseudomonadota; class Gammaproteobacteria; order Pseudomonadales; family Moraxellaceae; genus Psychrobacter. The sequence continues at coordinate 29,341 of NZ_JAKDUI010000002.1, forward strand.
AAACGCAGGACGCTCACGACCTTCAGGGAGTACACTAATCTGGTTATGAAAGCGACCAAGAAATGCAATGTTGTCAAAAACTTTGCGACCAGATAAGACCGAACCGGAGATGATACGGTTTTCGCCAGCAGCCAATTGATCTTTGGTTAATGAGGTGATATCTGCGCCACGTTCGGTCATAATCAAGTGTGGGTTTTTTACAGAAGGACCCGCTAGGCTCAGCATACGTCTGGTATATAGATGACCAGTCGTAAATAGCTTGCCAATCGCGATCACGTCTTGGTAGCCAATCGTCCAAACGCTAACACCGCGCATGATTGGATGTAAGAAATGAATGTGAGTGCCAGCAAGACCAGCTGGGTGCTTACCTTTAAAGCTATGATACTCAGTGACATTATCGGCTGCAGTTTTTGCAACTGGTGTCAATTGGGCATCACCATGATGGCAGACAAACGTCTTTGGGCTGAGTGTAGATAACACAGCGAGCCCGTCATTGAACGCTTGCAGCTGCTCATTGATTAGCAGTGTGGGGTCAAACGCCAATGGATTGGTATCCATCGCTGTGACAAAGATAGCGCTGGGGCGAGCTCCGATTTCTGGAGAGCGGCTGTATGGGCGCGTTCTAAACGCAGTCCATTCACCAGAGGCAATCAGTTGAGTTTCAACAGCCTCTGAGTCTAGATCAGCAAGTTGTTGGGAGTCATAGCGTTCGAAGTCGACTTCTTCACCGTCTGGGTCGATCGCAATGACAAGGCTTTCAAACACACGACGCTCACCACGTTTAATCGCGATGACTTTACCAGCAGCAGGGGCAGTGTAGATAACGCCAGCTCGTTTTTTATCTTCAAAAACGGGCTGACCTTTGGCTACGACATCACCTTCTTTGACATTCATCGTGGGTTTCATACCCACGTAATCATAGCCAACAATTGCTACATGTGCGGGTCGGTGCTCAGATATCTCGCGGGAGGGTTCACCAGTGATGGGCAAATCCAAACCTTTTTTGATGGTAATCATAAGCGAAAACTTAGTCCATAGTCTAAAACGATACCAGACGTCCCGTATGGTATATCGGCAGCATGAACGTTCGCATCATTTAATAAAGTTTTTAACCACCACTTTTACAAAAAAATAGTGATAAAAAGTTCTCTAGAAAACAATATGTGATCAAAACTACTGGATAAGAGCATTAACGCTGACCTTAGACTCCTTAACAACACGTCAATGTCTTATTCGAATTACCAAAGTTGGCGACTGGCTACCAAGGTGTATGTTAGAACTATCAAGTCGAACCCAACCGTTTAAATGGTGCGCAAAACAATTGGATTGAAGTAAATAGCTCTACCATACGTTTCATTGAAAATTAAAAATCTGTCATACCAGTATAATTTTTTACTCTTACCTAACCAGCACTTCTCAAAGAAGCGCCGATTAGATAAGTAGTGAAATTATCTATAAGTGATAAATGAACTGGTCGAAAGCCAAACTAGCGAAGCATTTAATCAGCAAATGCTACTTATATGACATAAGCTGCTATTAAACTGTTTATGGCTATTCTAGATCGTTATCTAATGATACGGATGTGATAGAGATTTATAAAAAGATATCTCAAAGTTATAATGACTAAGGGTAGTCTGCTTCAAAACCACCTGTTGAAATTTTACTATAATCCTTTTTAGCCGCATATCGGCCGATACTGTATCGGCTCACTTAGCTTTGGCTCAATTCATCCTGATAGTCATGCATTTTGTAGTAAATAAAAACACTGCGCATGGTGCATCATATAGAAACAAATACAAATTTACCTAGGATTATACGCTAAACTGACCTAAAATTACCAGCCAGTAATGAAATTTACCTAATATTGTCAACGATTTCGTTAGTTAAAACTTGTAGTTATGATTATTGGGTTTTTACGGTTGTCCAAGTGCGCTGATGCGCTTTAGTAGAGCTTTCACTCTAGCACTCAGCGGATTAACTGTTAGTATACGCTTAGTCACTTTTTCTGTGGCATTTCTTGTTGTTTATATCACCGATGTTTGTATTTTTTAACTCATTTAAATTTTGTGTTTTTTAAGGAAGGTTATATGTGTGCTGTGCCTGTCATTATTCCGGCTATTGATTTGAAAGACGGTAAATGTGTGCGTTTAAAACAAGGTCGTATGGAGGATGATACGGTATTTTCTGATGATCCAGTTGCAATGGCAGCACGTTGGGTTGACGAAGGTGCTCGCCGCCTACATTTGGTCGACTTAAATGGTGCGTTTGATGGCGTCCCCGTCCATCGACAAGTGGTCAATGATATTGCTAAAGCATATCCGAACTTGCCTGTTCAGTTAGGTGGTGGTGTGCGAAATATGAATACTATTGAGCAGTATATTACTGCAGGTTTGACATATATCATCATCGGTACAAAAGCCGTCGAAGATCCTGATTTTGTCACTGAAGCTTGTCGAGAGTTTGCTGGGCACATCATTGTTGGTATTGATGCTAAAGACGGCATGGTTGCGACTCATGGTTGGGCAAATGTGACTGATACCAAAGCGACTGAATTGGCAAAACGCTTTGCTGATGTTGGCGTGTCTTCTATTGTTTATACAGATATTGCGCGCGACGGCATGATGCAAGGCGTCAATGTCGAACAAACGGTCAACTTGGCTCGAGAAGGCGGTCTACCTGTCATTGCTTCGGGTGGCGTAACAGATATAAAAGATATCGAGCTACTAAAGCCACATGGCGACTGTATCGAAGGTATCATCACTGGGCGTGCTATTTACGAAGGTACGTTGGACCTGAGCAAAGCACAAGGATACTTAGACAGCAAGTCTTGAGTATCGACTCGGTGCTAAAAAGATGATATTAATAACCAGACAAGAGGTAAGAGATGCTTATGGCCACTTATTCCGATCTCGTGACGATACGTCGTTGCTTGAAAGTGTGGAGTCAGGCACTGCTATTAAGTATCTTTTGTCACCTGCCTGCTTATGCTGCTGGGGAGGAAGTTTCTGCCATAACGACAGTATTGGGGGTGGAGAGTGCAGAAGAGGTTGGCGCTGATGACCCTGAATCAAACGAGATCGAGGTTGAAAGCTCCGACCCAACTAAATCAAACGTATCAACAGAGTCTGAGCCATCGTCTGATTCAGAAACGACAGCTACGCTGCAACAAGATAATAATATCCGTCAACGCATCAATGGTATCTTTTCAGAAATTGACGGCTTGCAAACAGTCACTGCAAGCGTTACTCAAGGTGTTGTTACCTTAACGGGTGAGACGCCCAACGAGAAAAAGGCGCAACAAGCGATCAGTTTGGCCAATCGTCTGACCGGAGTGGTCACGGTGGAAGATCAAATTATTCGTACTCTTGATGTGCAAGATAATGTAACGACGGTTTATCAAGGACTCAAGGCACAAACTCAAAACCTCATCAAAGCTTCGCCGCTATTATTGGTTGGTATTGTTATATTTGCTTTGGTCACATGGTTTGGTAGTTGGCTTTCCAATCGTAATAAATGGTGGCAACGTGTTACGCCCAATCCCTTTGTTGCTGAATTATTATCGCAGACAGTGAAGGTCGTTTTTATCGTTTTTGGACTTATTTTGGCACTGAGCTTGATAGGGGCAGAAACCATTTTAGGTACATTGCTTGGCGGTGCGGGTGTTATCGGTATCGCTGTTGGTTTTGCTGTCAAAGACACCATCGAAAACTATATCGCTTCCTTGATGCTTAGTATCCGTCAACCATTTCGCGCGCGGGATCACATCGTGATGAACGGGCAGGAAGGCATCGTGGTGCGTCTGACCTCACGTGCAACCATATTGATGACCTTAGATGGCAATCAGCTTCGTATTCCGAACTCAGAAGTTTTTAAAGGTACCATTCTCAATTACACCAAAAACCCCGAGCGTCGCTTTACGTTCGAGCTGGGTGTGGATGCCAACGATGATCCGCTGGCGGCAATTAAAGTAGGACTCGATGCAATATACACTTTGGATTTTGTCTTGGAAGAACCAAAAGCAATTGCCGTTATTACCAATGTAGGCGACTCCAATATCATTTTAGAGTTTCAGGTATGGGTCGATCAATCAGTGACGAATTATGCCAAGGCTCGTAGTATCGCGATTCGTGAGACCAAGCACGCGTTAGAAAACAATGGTTTCAGTTTGCCTGAGCCGATTTATCGATTGCGATTTAACAACGAATTAGAAAAAGCCTTTGAACACATGCAGAGTAACGGTGCAAGCCCAACCAAATCTGATGCAACCATCACTTCAACCACTCCAGAACAGCCAGATGAAGCGCAAGGTAATAGTATTTCTGATGACAAAGATAAGCAGCAAGCAAAAGCACGTGCCAAGCTGATACTGCAAGGGCGTAATGCTAACGATGTCCTCGATGCTCGACCGGACGACAAGTTGATGGAGAAAGTCGAACAAGAGATTGCTGAAAGCACAGATGAGACAGATTTATTGAATAGCAATAGTCCACAGGAGTAGCAATATAGTCTTGCTAAGCATATGACAAAGGATAGACAAATCAAGGCCAAATCGAATGAGATGTTTCATCTAAGAAGTGTAGAAGTATTTAAGAAATGTAGAAGTATTAGCAAGTGAGTCGGCATGTGCGTTTTGAATGATTTGAAAACCACTCTATAAAAACCAGATAAAAAAAAGGCTAACGATGACGTTAGCCTTTTTAGTAAGCGTGCTAGCGGAGTTTAGCTTTTTTTGCTACGTCCTCGACCACGGCCACCGCTTTTTTTGGCGGCGGGCTTTTTAGGCTTGTCTTTTTGCGTTTGATTCATTTCACTCGCTTGTAGCTTAGCTTTCAAGTCAAAATCGATTTGCAACAAGTCCATATTGACACCGGCGACCTGTATTTTCACCAGATCACCAAGCCCGAATAGCGTGCCTTTATCTTTGCCAATCAGCTGTTGCTGATGTTCGTCGTAGACAAAGTAGTCATCACCGACATTGGAGATATGCACCAAGCCATCAATGTACAAGTCACTCAGGGTGACAAACAAGCCGAAGCTAGTAACTGAAGTTACTACTCCGTTGAACTCTTCGCCGACATGATCTTTCATGTAGTGACATTTGAGCCAAGATTCAACATAGCGAGATGCTTTTTCTGCACGGCGTTCGGTGTCGGAGGTTTGTGTACCAGCGCCTTCAAGAGAGAAATCCATCACGGGCTGCTTGCTATTGGTTACGTGCGCTTTGATTGCGCGGTGCAGCATGAGATCAGGGTAACGGCGAATGGGCGAGGTAAAGTGGCTGTATTCGTCATATGCCAAGCCAAAGTGACCGATGTTGTCGGGCGAATAGTTCGCTTGCATCATTGAGCGCAGTAGCATGCTGTGAATGCTAATGGCATCTGGTCTGTCTTTCGTTGCTTCGATGATGCGCTGATAGTCCGCTTGTGTTGGGTTTTCTTCTGGGAAGGGCAAACCAAAGTTTTTTGCATATTCGTGAATACGCATCGACTTTTCACCATCGGGCTTATCATGGTTACGATACAGTACTGGTAGCTCATGCTTTAGTGCAAAGTTTGCGGCACAGGTATTGGCTAGTAGCATGCATTCTTCAATGAGCTTTTGCGAGTCACCACGGGTGCGCGGTAGGATGGCGTCGATACCGCCTTTCTCGTTAAACTTAATATAAGTCTCAACGGTTTCGAACTCCATCGCATGACGCTCTTCACGTTTTTTCAGGAGTAGCCCATACAGTTGATGTAGCGTGTCGATAGACTTTTTGACGTTCTTATTGCCAGTCAGTGATTCAGGTACACTGTTGTCTTTTGGATCGTCAAAGTAAGCATTCACTTGGTTATACGTCAAGCGAGCCTGAGAATGCATCACACCCGGGTAAAACTCATAGCCTGTAATCTTACCGGCACGTGATATCTTAATGTCCGCGACCATACATAAACGATCGAGGTCAGGGTTCAATGAGCACAATCCGTTGGACAGTACTTCAGGCAGCATTGGAATCACGCGATGCGGGAAGTAGACTGATGTACCACGCTCGTAAGCGTCTTGATCTAATGGAGAGTTAGGGGTGACATAAGAGCTGACATCAGCAATAGCGACTAAAACACGGTAATTACCGCCAGCGCGCTTTTCTGCAAATACTGCGTCGTCGAAGTCACGTGCATCTTCACCATCAATAGTCACAAGCGGTAAATGACGCAAGTCTGTGCGACCTTTTAGATCTTTGTCAGTCGGTTCTTTATAGTCATCGGCCTGTTTGAGCGCTGCTTCACTAAAATCAGATGGGATATCGTAGTTGAGCAATGTGGTCTCAATGATCAACTCACGATCGTTATCATCGGACAGTAATTCTGTGATTTTGCCAGTGCCGAACTCATGCTGGTTTGGCCAATCGATAATGTCAACTTTGACAGGAGCGCCTTGTTTGGCGTTTAGTGCCTGCACATTGTCATCAGTAACGGTAATCGGCTGGTGGTTGTTTGGGCTACCAAGATCAACACAGTAGCCTTCTTCATCACGCACCAATGTGCCGATGAAGTTGTTTTGACGGCGCTCAACCACATCGACGATGCGACCTTCCGTCCGACCACGATTGTCTGTCGATGTGCCAACTGCTGCTACCGTATCGCCGTTAAATACCCAACGCATTTGCTTTTCGTGCAAAAACAGATCAGGCATATCGTCCAATAGCACAAAGCCAAACCCTTTTGGGTGGGCTGATATTTGACCTGTAACGATGTCTTGTTTGGTGACTGCACGATAGCGATAAGGGCGACCTTCACGGTTTACCTGACCATCGCGGGCCATCGCTTTTAGGCGATTGCCCAAAGCATCAAACTGATCTGGATCCTCAATCCCAAAGATTTGAGCCAGCTTCTGATGAGTGACTTCACCATGCTCATTGATAGTGCTGAGTATTAACTCGCGACTAGGGATGGGATTGTCATATCTTTTTGCCTCGCTTGAGGCGTTTGGATCATTCCAACTCATAAATTACCGTATCTGTTTTTAAAATTATTAATAATGGCTATCTTAACACGAACGACGACGCAATATCTTGCGTCAATCGTCTTATATGTATTCGGTAGCGAGAAGCGATCACTTCTATAAATCAACAGCAGACAAAATATATCAAATATCGATATCTACTGTGTTTGATTTGTCAGTTATTTTCTTACTGTCCAACTCTTTAGACACTTCTTGAACTGTGGTCTGGTTCGACTTATCTAGATATTTTTGTGCCTTATCTACCTCGGTCGTTAAAGTATTGACCGTTTGCTTCATATTATCGAGCGCTTCAATCTTATAGTTGCTAATCATGTCCATCGTATCATAGACGTTATTGAAGGCATTTTGCAGTTTATCAAGCTCGATACTGCTACTGGTTGCTTGCTCATGAATCTCACCCGACTGCTGCTTGAGCATGGCGGAGGTTGATTCGATCAAACTGCTAGTGGTCTTGTTCAAAGCAGTGATTTGGTCAAGTACCAGTTTTTGATTGGTCATGGCTTGTGCTACGACCACAGCCGTACGCAACGCGGATATAGTCGTTGTAGTCGCACGGTCTACGCCTTTAATCAGCTCCAAGTTATTGCGGCGTATGGTGTCAAGTGCCAAATAACCTTGTACGTTCACGGCCAACTGTGTCAAGAAGTCCGTGTTCTTTTGACGCACATAAAAAAGCATTTCTTCTTTGATGATACGAGCTTTTTCAGGGTCTGTGGCTTCTATAGCATAGACCTTTTGTTCCAATTGCTCATCTATTTTTTTACCAACATAAATATACTGGCGGATAGACTGCATCAACTCCCACATATTTACTTTTTCTTGCTCAATCATCGCATTGTCTTTTAGCAGTTCATCTTTACCATTATAAAGACTGGTTACGACGGCATTGATGTGAGACTGTGCGGATTCATATTGACGAAAGTAATCTTGCACCTTATTACCGAATGGTATGAGACCAAACAGTTTGCGTGAGCTGGTCAACTCTTTTTTACTAGGATCTAGATCTTCGACGATACCGCGTAGTTCAGTCAGAGAGCTCGCAATAGGAGAGTTGTCGAATAGGCTGTCGTTGATGCTTTTGGCTGGTAACTCAAGCATACGATTGGAAACTTGTGCTGATTCACGAATCTCTTTGGCGCCTAAGTTATGGATAGATTGTACATTCTGTTGGAACTCCGAGCTGTGTACAGAGTTGGTAATGACATGGTCGACGAAGGCATCAACTTTGGCATCCAGCTCTGGGATCTGGCTTTTATCCAACGTCACCATTTGGTCTGCTTCACTTTTCTGTACTTCTTTCACAGGCTCAGGCGCGGTTAGAGAGATGCTGGGTGTAGACGTGTTTTCTGGTGGTGTCAGTTGTTGCATAAGGCTTCCTATAATATTTAAAATGTAATGGATAGTATGCGGGTTTGATTATCAATGTCGTCAACGGCTAGGCGTGTCAAAAGTAAAACTGATAGTCGAGAAGGTTTTTATACTTTCTTCTTCTCATTTGGTTGTATTGATTACTTTTATTCGGGTGATGGTGATAGGAGTATGGCCATCGTTATTGTCAAGATTACCCTGTTAATAAGACAGTGAGAAGATGGATTTTGTAAATACGTTTGGCAAAGATTCAGCCAATTCGCTCTATCTAGATAAGGGTCGATTGAATAGAGGGCGCGCCTTAATAGATTGGCAAGCGTAACAATTGGGACTGTAGGGTTTGGCTTTCTACTGATTAACAGTAAAAAAAACCATCAATATCCCGTGGCATATTGATGGTCGAAATTTATAAGTAGCCATATTAATAACGACTGACAATCATGGCGATTAGCAGTCACCACTAGCAGTAATCTTGTAAACAGAGATTACTTTTTCTTAGTGGGTCCGAGCAACATACCCATTTGACGACCTTCCATCTTAGGATACTGTTCGACGTTTGAGATTTCAGCGGTATCTTCAATGATACGATCAAGTTGTTTGCGGCCGATGTCTTGGTGCGCCATCTCACGTCCGCGGAAGCGGATGCTGATTTTGACTTTATCTTGATCTTCCAAAAAGCTAACGATTTTTCTCAGTTTAACCTGATAATCGGCTTCTTCCGTACTAGGGCGTAGCTTCATCTCTTTGAGCTGAGTTTGCTTTTGGTTTTTCTTAGCTTCTTTAGCCTTTTGCTTTTGCTCATAGAGGAAATGCTTATAATCCATGATTTTGCATACTGGCGGCTTAGCTTCAGGAACCAATTCAACCAAATCTAGGCTTTCATCACGTGCCGCTTTCATCGCGGTTTCGATATCAACCACACCCATTTGCTCGCCATCTTCTTTAACGAGACGGACTTCTTTGACATTGATATCTTCGTTGATGTTCAAACGGTTGGACTGTTTAATAGGTATTACTCCTCATCTGTTTTTGGGATCTGTCGGCCTTTTTTACTGACAGCGTTCTGCATTAGTGTAATAAAGTCAGAGATACTCATCACGCCTAGGTTTTCACCTTCACGTGTCCGGACATTGACACTGCCCGATTCGACTTCTTTATCTCCTAATACTAGCATATAGGGGATACGTTCTAATGTTTTCTCTCGTATCTTAAATCCAATCTTTTCGTTTCGCAAGTCGCTAGCAGCTCGTAATCCAGCATTTTTTAGTTCGTTAACGACATTTTCGCATGCATCGGCTTGCTTATCGGTAATATTCATGACCACGATTTGCTGTGGTGCTAGCCATACGGGCATCCAACCAGCATAGTGTTCGATCAATATACCGATAAATCGCTCAAATGAACCTAAGATGGCACGGTGCAACATAATAGGTACTTCACGGTCATTTTGTTCATTAACAAACTCTGCATCGAGGCGCTCAGGCATGTTTGGATCAACTTGAATGGTACCGCATTGCCATACGCGACCCAAAGAATCCTTTAGACTAAACTCAATCTTTGGACCGTAGAACGCACCTTCACCTGGCAGGTATTCCCAGTCAAGACCTGAGCTATCTAACGCATCAGCTAGCGCTTTTTCGGCAAAATCCCAAGATTCATCACTACCAACACGTTTTTCAGGACGGGTCGAGAGCTTCATAATAATGTCGTCAAAACCAAAGTCTTCATATACCTTTAATGTTAGCTTAATGAAGTCAGCAACTTCTTGCTGAATTTGCGCTTGGGTGCAGAAGATATGGGCATCATCTTGGGTAAAACCACGAACACGCATTAGACCATGTAATGAACCTGATGGCTCGTTACGATGACAAGAACCAAATTCTGCCATACGTAAAGGCAAATCACGGTAAGATTTTAGCCCTTGGTTAAATACTTGTATGTGGCATGGGCAGTTCATTGGCTTTACCGCATAATCGCGACTTTCACTCGATGTGGTAAACATATTGGTGGCATAGTTGCCCCAGTGACCTGAGCGTTCCCATAGACTACGATCGACGATTTGTGGTGTTTTTACTTCTTCATAACCATTATCGTATTGTACTTTACGCATATATTGCTCAAGTACTTGATAAATCGTCCAGCCGTTTGCATGCCAAAACACCATGCCAGGTGCTTGCTCTTGCATATGAAACAGATTTAGTGCCTTACCGATTTTACGGTGATCGCGCTTTTCGGCTTCTTCGATACGCTGAATGTAAGCTTTTAAATCTTTCTTATCTGACCATGCGGTGCCGTATATACGCTGTAACTGCTCGTTTTTGGCATCACCGCGCCAGTAGGCACCTGACATCTTGGTCAGTTTGAATACCTTTAAGAATCGCGTATTTGGCACGTGCGGACCACGGCACATATCAACGTATTCTTGATGGTGGTACAGGCCAAAGGCTTCTTCGCCCGGCATATCGTTGATCAGTTTTAGCTTATAATCTTCATTACGTGACTGAAAGATTTCGATGGCTTCAGCACGTGGTGTCATTTTCTTGATGACGTCATAATCTTGCTTAATCAGCTGAACCATGCGTTTTTCAATGGCTTCCATGTGCTCAGGGGTGAACGGTGTCTCACTATAAATATCATAATAAAAGCCATCATCAATAACAGGACCGATGACCATTTTTACATCAGGGTAGAGCTGTTTGACAGCATGACCAAGCAAATGCGCACATGAATGGCGAATGATGTCGACACCATCGGAGTCTCGCGGTGTCACGATTTCGACCTTAGCATCTGCAATGATAGGATCGTGTGCATCTACCAACTGACCGTCTACGCGTCCAGCAACTGTTGCTTTAGCTAATCCTGCCCCAATGCTTTGCGCCACTTCCATAACGGTTGTGTTGCCTTCAAAGTCTTTTACGCTACCATCGGGTAAAGTAATCGCTACCATAATCTATTCACCTTTTTGGGTCCGTTGGCAGTGATGATTGCAACAATCAATCATTTAACCGTAAGACCACATCAATTGTATCTAATCACTGGAATGTGTTGTAAATGATAAACATGACTTATTAAAGCACCTGAACTAAAACCAAACCATACTTTATAGAGAACAACAGTCATCCGACGAGCCAAACTCAAACTGTCAAGATGCTAAATAGGTTATCCTCTGAATATAGCTAAATACAGGTGCCACATTAAGTAATATTTTGAAAGTAACTATTGTAGCAAATACTGCCTATTAACACTAGATAGCAGAGAATGTAAAGGATATGCGGCTTCTAATATAGTAGAGGCAACGAATCACAACTGTTTGGAATTAATAGCAGTGTGTCTATAAGTATCTATATAGATATAGGTGAGTTAAAACTGGCAAAGCAGTCGCAAATATAAAGCGCACAAACCAATCAGCTGAATCATTCGGGAGTAGATAACTAACCATCTAAGGAAAGCGGTCAAAAGAAAATAGAGATAATGGATGCCATCATGTGTTTGCAGTTGGTATATTTGAAAATTAAATTTTCACTAAGTATTTGATAAATATGGCTTATTATTAAAGCAGTAAAATTAATTGGAAAAACTGTTCAAAACTGGTTGACACACAATACAAACCGTCTATAATACGCACCTCAACAAGACGGACCGAAGA
>NZ_JAKDUI010000067.1 GCF_030457785.1 Psychrobacter sp.
TTATTACATGATATAAGGTAGGTTTTAACAAAATAAAGTTTGTACGTAGCCGCCTTGATTTTCGGTACTACGCCACCCTATCCATCAGCACCTCGCCATGCATTAATACTGACACTGAATACCCTTCATAAAAAAATCCATGCATAAAAAAATCCATGCATAAAAAAATCCATGCATAAAAAAACGCAGCGCGCCATGATGAGGCGCACTGCGTTTTTTTATTAATAAATGCTTATAAGTGGTTTACAAAACACTGGTCTAGTGACTTATCGGTCCCAAATTAACTGTCCAACGTTACTGGCGGGCGCTACCTCAAGTTTCAAATGATGGGTCAGTGCGGCGCAGCTTTCTTAGTAATGCCGGCCACGCGATATCACCATTCGCGCCTCTGGTCACTTGCTTCGATGCAGCTTGAATACCTGCCAATATCTGTGCAGGTATTGGCGTTAGTTCACCACCGCCGCTTTGTGCTTTGATCTGAATCTCGCAGGCTTTTTGCAATAGATACATGTATAAAAAAGCATTTGCCACTGTGTCTGCGCAGGTCAGCAACCCATGGTTACGCAAAATCATAAAGTGCGCCTCTCCTAAATCGGCAACCAAGCGCACTTTTTCTTCAGGGTTTAATGCGACACCCTCATAATCATGGTACACCAAATCGGATAAGAGAAATAACGACTGCTGCTAGATAGGCAGCAAGCCTTGCTCTTGCGCTGAGACAGCGACACCATCATTGGTATGTAGGTGGAGGACACAATGAGCGTCGGTACGTGCCTCATGCACCGCACTATGAATGATAAAACCAGCTGGGTTGACATCGAACTCTGATGGCGATATTTTTTCACCCTGTTTATTGACCTTGACCAAACTGGAAGCGGTGATTTCTTCGAACAGCATGCCATAGGGATTGATTAAAAACCCATTCTCTGTATCTGGCACCCGTGCCGATATATGGGTAAATACCAGATCGTCCCAGCCATAATTAGCAATCATCCGATAACAAGCGGCCAGATCCACTCGCATCTGCCACTCTTTCTCACTCATATTTTGTGCTGGATTCGGCTGAGAGTCTGTCTGTGTGTCGCCTGTTTGTGTTGTGTCCGTCTGCATGAAGTCATCCTTAACTGTTGTAAATATCCTGATTATTTACTCTACACTATTTTTTTCAGTCAAATCAGCCAAAGCAGACACGCCCAAGTCATCGCTCTCGCCAGTGTAACCACAAGCGCATCTCCAACTCAATCTGATGGTACTCTGGCTCCATGTGACAGCACAATTGATAAAACGCCTTGTTATGCTCATGCTCCTTGAAATGCGCGAGCTCGTGCACCACTATCATGCGCAAAAACTCAGGTGGTGCTTCCTTGAATAAGCTAGCGACCGTAATGCTATTGTGCGACTTGAGCTTGCTGCCCTGTACTCGTGACTGGGTGGTATGCACTCCCAGCGCATGCTTGAGCACCTTTAGCTTACTGCTATAACTGACATGGGATAGCGTGCCAATCTTACGCATGTATTGGTTTTTGATGTCATTAATATACTGGTACAGCGCTTTGTCGCTTTGCACTTGATGTTGCTTGGGATATTTTGTTTCTAGATAGATGCCCAACTTGCCAGCACCCATGAGCTGTTCCGCTTGGCTCTGGACTTGCTCGGAGTAATGCGCGATATACTTTAGTTTGGTCACAAAACCATCCTTCGCTGATAATTGCTTTTATGCTCGTTTTTTATTTACCGTTAGGTTATTTGTCGGTTTTTGACCCATTTAGATGACTGTCGATTGAATGGAAGACATACCCTAGTGTCCCACCGAGTTAGACAGCAAATTCATCACCACCACCCCGCCGACTATCATTGCGATACCTACTATCGCTGCTGTATCGAGGCTTTGCTTAAAGAAGAACAGCCCGACCAGTGAGGTCAGCACGATACCCAGCCCGCCCCACAGTGCATAAGCAATGCCAAGCGGTATGGTCTTAATAGTGTGGGTCAATAAATAAAACGATATGACGTATAACACAGCCATGATCAACGTCGGCCACAATCGGCTAAATTGTTCTGACTTCACCAAAAAAAACGTGCCAATCACTTCACAAATAATAGCAACCGCCAAATAACCGTATGCAACCATGGTTGGATTCATAATACAGACCTCTGTTTTCATTCAAAAACATCTTCTTAAACATATTCTCTCGGTGATGCATAAATGACCTCAAGACAAGTCGATCAAATATACACGAAAGAAATCAAAGGGTTGGTATTTTATAGATACTCTCGAGTAATAAGAAGCGCCAGCTTCGGCGTTTTTTTCACGAGCAGTACAGACTATGCTGATTATGGCGTTTTCGGATAATCCTGGCTCCCGATAATAGCCATAATCACACTATTTATTATTATTTATCATAAATTTCATAATAAGGTTGACAGCCCATGCCGACTTGGCTAGAATGTGCCCCACATAACGCAAACAAGCCAAGTAATTAGCTTATATAGTTTACCAAACTTATATAGTTTACCAAAACTGCTGTTATGACAACTTATTCTCCAATAGCTCAGTTGGTAGAGCAACGGACTGTTAATCCGTGTGTCCCTGGTTCGAGCCCAGGTTGGAGAGCCATATACTAAAAACCTCCATCACTATTTGATGGAGGTTTTTTTATGGTTGTCACTTTAATTGATGGCACCATTTTGTTGTGTGATGATCATAATAATTCGTGCGGCCGCGGTGTTCATTGTGGCGGTTTTGTTGTATGGTAACGATAGTTTGATTGGGTTAGTTTTCGTCTGAGTGTCTTACTCCTACTCACTAAAATAATGGTTTATTATGATACCTGTCCGTGTAAAAAATAAATTTTCTGATCATCCGCAAAAAATCATGCGCCCGGTCAGTGTTCGCCTATCTGAAGAGATGATTGCCCTATTAGAAACCACCACAAGCGAACTGGGTTTCAAACGCATTCAAGGGCTTATCCGTTTATATATCCGCCAAGGACTTGACCGCGATCATCAAGACTACACGCTAGCCCATGACGAAGTGTTTATCGAAACCCTGCGTAAGCACGGCGTCAGCCAGCATATCATCGAAGAAGCCATCGTACAGACCCACGACAACAGCGCCACGCACCCCCTAACGGAACTACAAAATGAAGACCAAAATAAATAATGGCTTGTTGACGCCTAACCTAAGCCACGTCCTCGTAGCCCACTGAATAGTTTACTAATTTTTATCTGTTTTTCTTGTATTTTTTATAGATAAGGCTGAGACCGATAACGGGTACTCAGCCTTTTTTTTGTGCTCAGTAAATCACGTTTTGTTATTTTTTCGTACACTATTTAGCCATAATCCAACAAACCAAACCCGAAAAACAGGTATATTAATATGGTCAAGCCTATCAAAACTAACGGCTAGTTTGGCGGTTGAGTTGAGTGACGGGTGACAAAAAAATATGACATGGAGGGGTACGATGAGTGCTTTACATCAACGTTTAAACAAAGCTTTACTAATAGCCATCACCGCGGCATCAATGTCGTTGGCCAGTTGCTCAATGCCACAGGTAGACCCCACTAGTAAAACCATCCCGACCGACTCTGACCAGTGGCAACAAAACCTCGGTGCTACCTTTGAAAATCTACCCAAGTCCGACCAACAACTACTCAGCCGCTATATGCTACGCATGAAGCTGAGCGGTGCTTATGGTTCAGGCGCTATGCCACGCACGACCATCAAACAAGCGCTGATACAGCAACGTGAGTATGAGCGCTTGCATCCCAACAACCCAACCGGCAAAAAAAGCCCTCTCACTAACCAGCCAGGTATTACAGCAAATGCACAGAACTACCCCGTCTCCCTGCTACCAGTCAAAACCAGCGACAGCGATAGCTTAAACCAAGTCAAGCTCCAGTTTATGCTCTCAAACCACGGCAATATCGCGATCCAAAGTTTCGAAGGCACATTGACCATGACAGACATCGCTCTGACTGAAGGCAAGCGTTTTGACGTGCCGCTGAGTGAGTTTGACCCAGCCATCAAACCAGAACAATCTGGCAAGATAGTTATCGAGAGTAGTATCGAGGACATCAACGTCATGCGTGCGATTAGAAACACCAGAGACATGACGATTGAGATTAGTCAGGGTACGCTGAACTTGATAGATGGACAAGAAATCAAGTTTTAATAAGGGCGTATCAACAGTTAAACGGTGCGGCTCAAAATGAGATAAATTGACACCCATCAAGAAAAAAATTGCAGGAAATATAAGGAACATAAGCCTACTTACAAGATTTCTGACAATAAGCAGCAAAATTCGGCCGTATTAAGACTACGAGATGATTGGATGTGTTCATTGATGACACGCCCAAATACCAGGTCGTTTCAGGGAAAGTCAACAGCCAAACCCAATAATAACTGGCCGACAAAATAACGCCATAAAAAAAGCCCCAATCAGCGATGATTGGGGCTTTTGAATTTGGCGGAGACGGAGAGATTCGAACTCTCGAAGGGCTATGAACCCTTGCCGGTTTTCAAGACCGGTGCATTCAACCGCTCTGCCACGTCTCCATTGGTGCATCATTATATAGATATCAAATCATAATGCAAGCACATATCCTTAAAAAGTGAAATTAATTTTCTATACTTTGTAAATCGCTTATTTAGCGGCGACTGGAGGCCAGATGCAAGCACATATCGAGCAGTCTATTGGCATATCCCCACTCATTGTCGTACCAAGCAAAAACCTTGTATTGGTCACCGACTTGCATAAGCTGTTGACCATCGATAATGAGTGACTCAGTCTGATGAATAAAGTCACTGGACACCAGCGGTTCATCCGTATAAGCCATGATATCCAGCAGGCCACCCTTACTCGCTGATTTCAGCACCTCACGCACCCACTCTACACTAACCTGTGCGCTGTCAAATACAAAAGTCACATCTATGGCAGCTACAGTGATGGTTGGCACTCGAATAGAGTGACCGTTTACCTTACCGACCATCGCAGGTAGCACACGCTCAGTCGCAGCGATACTGCTAGACGTCGTCGGGATGACATTATGGCCTGAGGCACGTGCTCGCCTAGGGTCACGATGCGCTTGATCTAGCACTGTCTGGTCAGCAGTCACGGCATGTATCTCGGTCATCATTGCTGATTTTACGCCAAACGCTTCATCAAGCGTCGCTATGAGTGGCACCAGCGCTTGAGTGGTACAGGACACACTCGAAATAATTGGCAAGTCACGTGTCAGCTCACTGGTATTGACTCCCATGACGATACAGGCATCGACATCATCAAACGGTGCTGCGCCAATAATAACCTGCCGCGCACCAGCCTCTATATGCAAATGCGCTTGGTCATAAGAACGAAAGTGCCCCGTACACTCTAACACCACATCGACACCGAGCGCTTGCCATGGTAATTTTTTTGGATCGGCTTCTGAGAGCATGTTGATACAGTAAGTCAGCGTGTTTTTGGTGAGACATAACTGTGTTTTAGCATCGTCGGCATCGCCTGTAGCGACGAGCTCAGCCTCGACCCCAAGTTGACTCAAACGCCCATGCGCAGTATCGAACTTGAGTAAATGCAACAGTATATCGGCTTCTGCCAAATCATTAATCGCCACCACATGAATGGCTCTACCTAACACCTCGAAGCGCTCCAACAGCGCGCGCAACACATTGCGACCTATGCGCCCAAAGCCATTAATCGCGACACGCAGTGGTTGTGTATGCTCACCGGTCGCATGCACCGTCGTGGCTACTGCGGGATCAGAGGTGAGTTGATAAGTGGCGCTAGAAAAATCTGGCATAACAAGATACCGCTATAAAAGGTAGTAGATAATATAAGAAAGATGAAGGCCTTGGCTCAAAATACAAGAGCACTTGTCGTCTATGAGGCTTTGGATTGAAACGCATCAATCATTAGGGCGTAATAAAAACAAGCGCCAGACGAATGGTGTTGTAATCGATGCGCTCCTGCAGGTGTTCATACATCGGCCGCAGTTTAACACGACCATCATCACTGAAGTCATTTGGGTTATTGGCGACTTTTATCGCCACATAGGCGTTGCCAACTGCTGTCATCACTTCATCGTCTGGACGCAGGTGATCACATGCCAAACTCGGATCTTGCGATTTTAGATCGCCAATATGGCGCATAATTGTAGATTGCGACAGCTGCCGTTGTTGCGAAATATCGGCAATAGACAAGCTTTCTTCTAATAATATCCGTGTAGCAAGCAAGGTGCTGTTGGACTTATCGGAGACTTGATTCCCTAATTTTTGCTTTTTATCTAGCTTCGCTTGTTGTTGTTCGCGGCGTTTTTTTTGTAAGCTGGCATAAGCCTCAATAACTGATTTACTGAGCGTGCCACCTGATTTTAAAATAAACTTCTCATGAGCATGCGTGACGCTTTCCTCATCAAGCATGCTGTAATTGCTATCGGCTTCTTTAGACAGTGCCAAAAACCGATTATCTGCGCCGCGTGCCAACGGGTCTAGCTGCAAGCTCATGTTGTTCATACCTAGCAACTGTAGTCCCGCCAGTG
Organism: Psychrobacter sp.; assembly: GCF_030457785.1. Classification (GTDB taxonomy): domain Bacteria; phylum Pseudomonadota; class Gammaproteobacteria; order Pseudomonadales; family Moraxellaceae; genus Psychrobacter. Next base: position 6,541 of record NZ_JAKDUI010000067.1, read on the forward strand.
ACTTCAACCGTGACAGCGCTACATAGCCTTGCCCAAGCTCAAAAGTACGTGACAAATCAATCTCCGCCGCATCAAGTGTCATTCCTTGCGACTTATGAATCGTAATTGCCCATGCCAGACAAAGCGGCACTTGCAGATAGCTTGCCAGTACGTCCCCTGTCTCATCTTCGATGATCCACTCTTCAGGCTCAGCGACCACCTCACGACCCGAGTTCAACCTCACCACTGGCATTTTTTGTGTGGTTGGTTTTTTAGCTTTTGCTTGCTCAGCGTCTGTCTCGTCATTACCAGCTGCAGCAGTATCAGCGTCGCTATCTGACTCAGACTCGGATTCATCTTCTTTTATAATCGTATCACTACTGTCTTTGCTGTCATCGACCTTGACAGCGACGAACCCTATCAGCTCACCCATCGTGCCATTTGAAACACCAAGCTCAGTATTGTTTTTGATAAACATCACCTTAGCGCCCACTTTCAGTATCAGCTCATCTTGGGTTCGAACTGTCTTCTTCAGGGTTTCGACCAATTTACTATCGCCGGTAGATGTCGCCTCAAAACGCATCATTTCACCATCTAACGCTGCAAGTTCTTTGTCATTGATTTTATTGACGTTGAGATTGTGCGTATAAAGGCGCGTGCGAGTGACATCGACGCTTTGATCAAAGGTAGACTCTAAAGCAGCTATCGCCTCAAAAGTGACCTCCTGACGACGAATTTGATTGAGGATGTCATCCAAATCCAGCCCGCCATTGCTCTCTTCACTCACTTGCCTGTGTTGCTCAGACAAGTAACAAATACGAAACTTAGCATCTAGCCACGCCTCAGACATAAAAGCAAACTTTTCACGGTTGCTTTCACCTTTGCTACCAATCGGTGGTAACTGGAAGAAATCTCCAGCGACCACAACCTGAATACCACCAAATGCGGTGTCATTTTTACGCACATGTTTGAGTACTTGGCTGACCAAATTAAGCTGCTTGGCATGCAGCATAGATATTTCATCGATGATCAGCACCGCTGTTTCTTTTAATCTATCTGCTAAAAATTGCTTGCGAGATAAATTGGTCAAATCACGATCCGAGAGCTCGTCTTTAATGCCAATGCCCGACCAGCTGTGAATGGTCGTGCCATTCATATGAGTAGCAGCAATGCCTGTGCTTGCGGTGACAGCAACAGGGACTCGGCGTGCACGCAAGTAATCTATATATTGGTTGAGCGTATAGGTCTTACCTGAGCCTGCTGAACCAGTCAAAAAGACATTTTGACCTGTTTTTAAGATATCAAGAGCTGAAGACTGACGCATATATTCAAACCAACCAATAACATAAAAAAGGAAATCAGCTATCCAAAACCTTTAACGACCTATAACCCTGATAGGTCCGATAGCGAAAATAATGGCAATAATTATAACAGCTACGCTGGCTTTTCGAACCATTTTAACCAATGCATTTTTCATAACTAATTGTTATGTACATTTCGTAAGACACTTACAAAAAGTGAGTATAACTCTGTGCAAAAGTTCAGTAGTATAAATGAGGATTTCAATCAGGAAGATTGGTTTGTGATGACAGAAGCATCTACTACATTGTTAACTTAATACTCATTTGGTATTAACCAACGAAGTAATAGATTACCGCTTGCTCATGGCAGCCTCACATAAACAAGGAGCAGTTAATGTTATACCCCTACCCGAATACCAGTGACAGCCAAGTTCAATTCCGCGAAAAATACGACAACTACATCAATGGTGAGTGGGTTGCACCTGCTGATGGTGAGTATTTCGAAAATACCAGTCCAATCGATGGCAAAGTCATTTGCCAAGTTGCTCGTTCAAAATCTGCTGATATCGAAAAAGCGCTTGATGCCGCTCACGCCGCGAAAGACGCTTGGGGTAAAACCAGCGTCACTGAACGTGCAAACATCCTACTTAAAATCGCTGATAGCATTGAAGCCAACCTCGAGTCCATCGCTATTGCTGAGTGTTATGACAACGGTAAACCTGTTCGTGAGACACTCGCTGCTGATATTCCACTCGCTGTCGATCACTTCCGCTATTTCGCAAGTGCCATTCGCGCCCAAGAAGGTGGCATCAGTCAGATTGATGAAGACACTGTTGCTTATCACTTCCATGAGCCACTAGGCGTCGTCGGTCAAATCATTCCATGGAACTTCCCTATCCTAATGGCAGTATGGAAGCTAGCACCAGCGCTCGCTGCCGGTAACTGTATCGTTCTAAAACCTGCCGAACAAACACCTGCTTCTATTCTCTTCATGCTAGAAGCCATCGGTATTTCTGATCTTTTACCAAAAGGCGTGCTAAACGTTGTGAACGGTTTTGGTGTAGAAGCTGGTAAGCCATTGGCCTCTAACCCTCGTATCAATAAGGTTGCCTTCACAGGTGAGACCACTACTGGTCGTCTGATCATGCAGTATGCTAGTGAAAACATCATCCCTGTCACTCTAGAGCTTGGTGGTAAGAGTCCTAATATCTTCTTTGCAGATGTCATGGACGAAGATGATGATTTCTTAGATAAAGCTGTAGAAGGCTTGGTTATGTTTGCCCTTAACCAAGGTGAAATCTGTACTTGTCCATCTCGTGCATTGGTTCATGAGAGTATTTATGATGAGTTTATCAAACGCTGTATCGCTCGTGTGGAAGCCATTAAATTGGGCAACCCATTAGATACTGACACTATGATTGGTGCACAAGCAAGCTCAGATCAGCTAGAGAAAATTCTCTCGTATCTAGATATTGGCAAGCAAGAAGGTGCAAAAGTATTGGTCGGTGGTGAGCAAGCCAAGCACGATGGCAATATAGAAAATGGTTATTATGTCAAACCAACTATCTTCGAAGGCACCAACGATATGCGTGTATTCCAAGAAGAGATCTTTGGTCCAGTCCTTGCCGTTACTACTTTTAAAGACGACGACGAAGCAATGAGTATTGCTAACGATACTTTATATGGCTTAGGAGCTGGTGTTTGGACACGTAGTGTACATAAGGCTTATCGTTTTGGTCGCGGTATCCAAGCAGGTCGTGTATGGACAAACTGCTATCACATCTATCCTTCGCATTCTGCGTTCGGTGGTTATAAGCAGTCAGGCATCGGTCGTGAAAACCATCTGATGATGCTCGATCATTATCAGCAAACCAAAAACATGCTGGTATCTTATGATCCGAAAAAAATGGGCTTCTTCTAATCCCATTTAAATACTCCCTTTGTAAACAGTAAGCCAAAGCACCAAAAGCACTTTGTAATAGGACTTATAAAGTGCGCCAATAACGTCCACAAAACATTTTAATTTTTCATAAACAAGGAAGGATCCTATGAGTAATAAAATGAAAGCCGCTATATTGCATGAGTTTAACCAACCATTGCAAATCGAAGAAGTCGATATCCCAACGCCTGGCGCTGGTGAGATTGTGGTCAAAATGCAGGCATCAGGTGTCTGTCATACCGACTTACATGCTATTGAAGGTGATTGGCCTGTAAAACCAAGCCCACCGTTCATCCCTGGACACGAAGGTGTTGGTTTGATCACAGCAGTCGGTGAAGGTGTCACTCACGTGAAAGAAGGCGACCGAGTCGGCGTTCCTTGGCTCTACTCTGCATGCGGTTACTGTACTCACTGCCTAGGTGGTTGGGAAACACTATGCGAACGCCAACAGAATGCAGGCTACTCTGTGAACGGTAGTTTTTCAGAATATGTACTGGCTAACGCTAACTACGTCGGCATCATCCCAGAAAGCGTAGACTCGATAGAAATCGCCCCTGTACTTTGTGCTGGTGTTACCGTCTATAAAGGTCTAAAAATGACTGAAGCCAAGCCTGGCGACTGGGTAGTTATCTCAGGTATCGGTGGACTTGGTCACATGGCAGTACAATATGCTATCGCCATGGGACTTAACGTCGCAGCAGTAGATATCGATGATGAAAAACTAGAGTTTGCCAAAAAGCTGGGTGCGAAAATCACTGTGAATGCTAAAAATACTGATCCTGGCGAGTATCTCAAGCAAGAGATCGACGGTGCTCACGGTGTTCTAGTAACCGCAGTATCTTCTACCGCCTTCGATCAAGCGATCAGCATGGTCAGACGTGGTGGTACGGTAGTCTTCAACGGCTTGCCAACAGGTGACTTCCCTGTCTCTATCTTCGATACAGTACTAAACGGCATCACTATCCGTGGTTCAATCGTTGGTACGCGTCTTGACTTGCAAGAGTCTCTAGACATGGCTGCCGCAGGTAAAGTGAAAGCCACTGTTGCTGCTGAACCACTAGAAAACATCAACGATATCTTTGACCGTATGCGTGCCGGCAAAATCGAAGGACGTATTGTCATTGACTACAGCATGTAATTGCTAACGTGACCCTGTACTAAGGCGGTGACCTTGGTACATTTCAATACAAACCATAAGTCGTATCGTTTTCACTCACATGCTATAAATGGTGTGAATGAAGGGATACGACTTTTTACATTTACAACCAGTATATGTATAAACAGTCACAACTATATCTGAGTGATAAGGAAATCATTATGAAAGTTTCAGCAACCCAGTCTTGTGTAGAGCTGATCGAACTCCTAAAATCCAAACATGGCGAATTGATGTTTCATCAGTCTGGTGGCTGCTGCGATGGCAGTTCACCAATGTGTTATCCACTGGGCGAATTCAAAGTAGGTGGTCAAGACGTCTTGGTTGGCGAGCTGGTCGGTTGTAACTTCTATATGGGCAAAGCACAATACGAGTTATGGCAACATACCGACCTCACCATCGATGTGGTAAATGGACGCGGTGCCAGTTTTTCACTGGAAATTCCCGAAGGCAAACGCTTCATCGTACGCTCTGAGGTTTGTGCAATATAAGTGAAAATGCAAAATGAAAAGTACTAATGAGTAATGAGCGAGCGTAACAGCCTCAAACGACCAACCCATGTGCCAAACGCGTCTAGCATCTAAAGCTTGTTGCTCTTTAGCTCTATGATGCTGTAGTCCTTGGAGGTTGATCTTCCCTTTGCGCCTACCGTCTATTTAGGCGCTAAAATTCGCTTGGTAAACTGTTGTACTGGTTGACCGATGATTAACACAGCCACGAAGGCTGCTGGCCATGCAATTTTCCATGCATGTAAAAAATTCATAAAAAAATCATCTGACCAACCCAAATTTATAAATGTAATAAACATCGTCATCATAAACGAGAGTAAGACTGACATGATTGCTGTGTTA